>CAWUXI010000079.1:0-4272 GCA_963926405.1 uncultured Flavobacteriales bacterium | reverse complement strand
AGTTCAAAGGAGCGTGGTGATTGAAGAGTTTAAACAAAACTATTTGAATCAGCCTTATGGTGATGTTTGGTTGTTATTAAGACCATTGGCCTATAAAGACCATCCATATAAATGGGCCACTATCGGCAAAGAAATAAAGCATATTGAAGAAGCTACAATGGAGGATGTGAAAACATTTTTTTACAAACATTACACACCCTCGAATGGAATTTTATGTGTAGCAGGCAACGTAACTGTCGACCAAGTAAAAGAACTTTCTCAAAAGTGGTTTGGACCACTTGAGCCGAGAGAAAAATATGTTAGAGAATTACCTATTGAACCAAAACAGACAGAATTACGAAAGTTAGAGGTTGAGCGAGATGTTCCAAGTGATGCCTTATACATGGCATTCCATATGTCGAATCGATTAAACCCGCGGTTTTATTTAGCTGATATGTTATCCGATGTTTTATCCACAGGGAAGTCTTCCCGATTTACAAAACGATTAGTCTTGGAAAAACATTTGTTTACCGAGTTAGATGCTTTTATATTGGGTAGTTCTGATTCTGGGTTATTTGTCATAAGCGGCAAGCCCAAGGAAGGAATTTCATTGGAAGAAGCATATGCAGAAGTTCGTTTGGAACTAGAAATTTTACAAAAAGAATTAGTAACTGAATACGAGCTTCAAAAAATCAAAAATAAAATGGAGTCAATTAATATTTTTGGAGAAATGAGTGTTTTAAACAAAGCCATGAATTTATGTTCATTTGAATTGCTAGGAGATGCAGAGATGATAAATCAGCAAATGGATAATTATACAAGTATAACACCAAGAGATTTGCAAGAAGAGGCAATGGAAATTTTTCAAGAAGAAAACTGTAGTGTATTATTTTATAAAGCGAAGAAATAATGTTAGATAGAATTACAGCGCCAGAGATAAAGGAAACAGAAAAAGTTTCTTACATAGAACCTGAAGTTAGAATGTTGAGTAATGGAATGAAAATTCTAGGGTTTAATATTGGAAGTCAGGAAGTAATTCAACTTGAATTCACTTTTTATTCAGGATCTAAGTATCAAGAGAAAAGCTTGATAGCTGGATATGTGAGTAAAATGATAGGAGAGGGCTCTTCGAATTACGCCCCTGGAGAAATAATGGATAAGATTGATTATTACGGTGCTTTTCTTCAGTCTGGCTCTGATAGAGATATGTCTCATGTTACTTTGTTTACCATTCAAAAACAATTAAAGCATGTATTACCTGTTTTTGCAGAAGCACTTTCGAATCCTACTTTTCCTGAAAGAGAATTGGGTATCCACTTAAAAAATGGAAAGCAAAATTATAAAGTTGAAAATGAAAAAGTTGGGTATAGATGTCGCCAACTTTTTTCAGAATTTCTTTTCAAAAATCATGCTTATGGCAAGCTTGCTGATGAAGCTTCATACAATGCGGTAAATTCATCTATGCTGGCCGATTTTTATAAGAAAATGTATTCTGCAAGTAATGGATTAATTGTAGTTGCAGGAAAGTTTGATGATTCTTTGTACAATCAGCTAGAAAAGGAATTTGGGAGTCTTCCTGTTGGTGAAAAATTTAGAAGCGCACAAATAATAACAACATCAAAAGCGGAGAAAGTATATGAAGAGAAGGAAGGAGCAATTCAATCCGGAATAAGAATTGGAAAAGTATTGGATGTGAGATTTGGTACAGATGAGTTTTTCCAATTACAAATTCTAAA
Organism: uncultured Flavobacteriales bacterium; assembly: GCA_963926405.1. Classification (GTDB taxonomy): domain Bacteria; phylum Bacteroidota; class Bacteroidia; order Flavobacteriales_D; family Parvicellaceae; genus CALSMU01. The sequence goes on along the minus strand of CAWUXI010000079.1, from coordinate 2,557 downwards.
TACGATTTTAGGAGGCTATTTTGGATCTCGTTTAATGTCAAATATAAGAGAGGATAAGGGATATACTTATGGTATTGGCTCTGCAATTGCTTCGATGGAGGATGCAATGTTCTTTTTTATTTCAACAGAAGTTGGCGCAGATGTAACCAATGCAGCACTTATAGAAGTGTATTTTGAGCTGAATAGGCTTCGTGACGAATTGGTTTCTGAAGAAGAATTAGTAATGGTGAAAAATTATATACTAGGTTCGATGTTAAAAAGCTCTGACGGTCCTTTTTCAATGGCGGATAAATATAAATCTGTTTATTTAAAAGGTGAAGATTTAAGTTTTTACGATCGCTACATTTCAATGATAAACAATGTGACATCAGAGAAATTACTTGATGTTGCTAAAAAATATTTTGACCCAAAGGAAATGTTGGAAGTTGTTGTTGGAAAAAAGTAAATAATGATTCAAACAACTTTTCAGAATCAAAAGTGGTTTATTTTATAACATTTACTCTATAACTCCGTTATAGGAGTCACAAATTGCTTTGAGAATAGAAAAACATATTCGTAATAGAGATACCGGAATGAAAGATTTAAAAAGCTTTATTTCGGTAATTTTCTTTCTAGTGGTTTCAGTTATGTCTTTTGGACAAGTTGCTTCTCCTGAAGTAAAGTGTCTTGCAGTTGACGCTGCTGGAGATGTTACTGTTACTTGGCTTCCAGCCGCGGATCCGACAAGTGTTTTTATTGAATATCGGATTTATGCGGATAATGGAGGTGGTTTTATTCAGGTAGGAACCGAATCTGTTTTGGGTGTAAGTTCTTTTATTCACCTGGGAGCAAATGCGAATGCCAGTTCATTAAAATACCTAGTAACAAGTTTTTCTACAGCAGAATCTGCAGCACAAGATACGCTGTCAACTATTTTTTTATCGGTTAATAATCCTGGAGATGGAACAGCTTTGCTAATTTGGAATGAAATGTCAACTCCTGCATTAATTACTGCAGGCAATTGGTATCTGATTTATCAGGAATATCCGACGAATGTATGGACATTGATTGATTCTACTCAATATGGTGCCGAAACTTACCGAGATACAATTACATTATGTAATGAAACAATAAACTACAGAATTGAATTAGAAGATAATTCGGGTTGTAATTCAGTCTCTAATATTGATGGTGATGTACTGCAAGATTTGATGCCTCCAGATGCTCCCATTATTGATTGGGTGACTGTTGATACAGCAACGGGTGACGCTGTGATTAACTGGACTCAAAGTAATTCGATTGATGCTTCTGGCTATATCATTTTAGAGTTTATTTCCGGTGGTTGGGTGATTATTGATACGGTTTATGGATATACCAATACGAATTATACCAATCTAAATGCTTTCGTTGATTTTCAACCAGAGAATTATGGAGTGGCTGCTTTTGATAGTTGTTCTAATACTAGCCCAATGGGAGTTCCTCAGAACTCTATGTATGCCTCTACATCCTTGGATATTTGTGAAAAAGAAGTCACCATTAATTGGAATGCTTACCAAAATTGGAGTGCAGGTTTACTTCGATATGAAGTATACGCATCTAGTGGAGGACCGTATACTCTAATTAGCTCATTGGCTAGTTCAGAAACGTCATATATTCATACGGGAGTTCTTGGCAATACATGGTATTGCTATGTAATAAGGGCTGTTAACGTAGGAGAGACATCCAGTTCTATTTCCAATAAAGTATGTCGATTTGTAAAGCAACCTCCTTTGCCTCAATTTGCTTATATACAGGCAGCTACAGTAGTTAGCGACGGTGAAATAGAGGTTCGTTTTCATCCCGATGTTTCTGCGATTGTAAATTCTTATACATTGGAAAGAACGGATAATTTAGCAAATCCTTTTGATGTTGTTTCTTTGTCTACAGGAGGTGGAGATCCAATTGTGTTCAATGATTATAACGTCTCCGCTGATAATAAAAGTTATTATTATCAAGTTGTATTGGAAGATAGTTGTGGTAGAAGTTCCTTGATTTCTAATATAGGAAGGTCTATTCTATTAACCGTTACCGAAAATAAAACAACTTTGGTTAATCTTTTACAATGGACTAAATACGAAAATTGGGACGGAAGTATTATGGAGTACAGAATTTATCGTTCTGTAAATGGAGTTTATGATTCAAGTCCAATTGCAACGATTCCTTCTAGTCAATCATTTTATCAAGACGATATAGGAGGTTTGGTAACGAACAAAATTACCGGTGAATTTTGCTATTATATAGAAGCAGTCGAAAATGTTAATAATTACGGAATCGCAGAAACTAGTTTATCCAATAGAGCTTGTGTAAATCATGATCCTATTGTTTACGTCCCTAATGGCCTTTTTATAGGCGGGACAAACAATACCTGGAAGCCTGTAGTGAGCTTATTAGATTTCAGTTCTTACGATGTTAAAGTGCTTGGAAGACAAGGCCACATTGTTTTTAGTTCTACTGATGCAAACCAAGAATGGGATGGAAGTTATAAAGGAGAGTATGTCCCAATTGATGTTTATATTTATCAATTAACCTTTGTCGATGC
>CAWUXI010000078.1:0-9224 GCA_963926405.1 uncultured Flavobacteriales bacterium | reverse complement strand
GACTTTTATGGCAGTAATACCTATTTTGAAATTAATACATTAAATGACTCTATCTTTAATCTTAACAAGAGTCGAAATGTTTTATTAGACTCTAAAACACAAGTATTGAGTATGTCAATAAATGACTCAGTTCTTCAGTTTAAAAACCAATTGAATAAAACCGATAAAAAAGCATTCACACAAAAAACCTATTCTATTAGTCTAAAAACAAATGGTTATCATTTTGAATGTATCGACAAACCAGGCTATTTGTATGCAGTCGATAATTTAAAATTAACAGATACGAGAGGCTCTCAAATAACCATAAAAGCTAGTTATAAGGTTTTTATAATTAAGAATAAAAAGAAAAAATTAATTACAGTTGATGATGTAATTATAAAAATCAATAAACACGAGCTATCGGGTGTTTTATTTGGAATAAAATATACTTACAATCCAAAAGACAATTTAAAAAAGTCCAAAATGAAGGATGTAGTTAAAGTTGTTGTTGGTTCGGTGGCTGTTTTTTTTGCTGTAAGGGCTTTAATTACCTACAGAGCTGTATTGTTTCCATTCCTATTCTAACAACCGAATTGTACATTTCCAAATGTTAAAATAAAATCTTGAAGAACAGCTTTTCCATTACTGTCTTTTGCTGGAGTCCAATTTCTCAAGCTATTTGTTAAGTCAAGGATTAATTCATCAACTTCTATAAAACCAGAAGATTGTTTTATGAAGGCGTTGTTTATTTCCCCTAGTTCATTTACACTGAAATGTATTATTAATTGCTCCATTTCATTTAGAAGGGATACAGGGATTTCTTCGAAACTATTTTCTTCTAAATATTGAATTAATACATCATAACCAAATACTGGCATTGCCGAAAATTCAGGCACAACCACTAAAGAAATATCATTCATGTTTCTTTTCTCTGTTTCGTTCGTTACTGGGTTTTTATAGCTATACGCAACCCTAAGGATAACATTATCGTTAATATCAAGAGAATTAATTAATTCTCTTTGCTCAGGTGTTAAGGTGTCATTTGAACTGTGCATTATATGTTCAATGCCATTCTTATTAAAGGTCATTTCTATAGAAACATAATCAGATATCCATCCTGAAGGGTAACCAGATACGAAGTCTTTAATCAATTTAGATCCCGACAATCTGCTTTTTGTAGTTGTTCCAATATACCTTCCTCTGATATTAAAAGATAAACTTTTTTGAATTTCACCTAATTCAAAGTTGATGAAATTCAAATTAATCAGTTGTTTTAAAGTGTCAGTTGAGTCAGCTATAGTAGTTTTTTCTGCTCCTACAACAGTCTTTTTATTGCTAAAGCTAATTGCTGCCAAAGAAATCACTATAATTAGTGAAATTGATACTAATTTATATTTATTCATATCATGAGTGTATTGCACTAATGTAATAAAAAATGAGTTAGGTGCTGTAAGTGAAATTTTAAAACCTAGCAATTAGATGGTGATTTGTAGTAATCATTAAATTAGATAGAAAATTTGATACATGATAAATGCTTCTTTAATCCATATGATGTTACTATTTCTTTCCCCTTTTTCTATTCTTTCTAGAAGGTGGAGTTCGATAGGTTGAGAATAATTATGAATTAAAGCATTTCTTAGAGCTCTAGGAAAGAAAACTTAACTTTTCACTGGAGAAAGTTTTTCTTGATGCAGTATACAATTTTGTTGCGCGTAATTCATTCAATTAATAACTTTCAATGACTACATGTTTTTTTTATTTATGGAAATCAACTTGTTTTCAGGAAGTAAATTTAAGTTGTTACTTTTACAAAAAAAATATCCAATGACTAAAACACTTTTCTTCCAATTTATTCTGACAGCAACAATAATTACTTCTTGCACTAGGGAGCAAGAGAAAGATACTGAGCCCGCAGAAAGTAGTACTTTAGAAACAACAAATACTGCAGAAACCGTTAACCCATATGAAATGTTGAATGAGGCTTATCAGCAGTTCAAGGAAGGCAATGATGAGGAGTCCATCATGATTGCAAATAAGGTTTTGGAAATTGGTAGAGAAACAAATAACGATACTTTGATTGGTGGAGCATTGTCCAGTTTATGCCGCAACGCGCAAAGAACTTTGGATACAGTAAGACTAGCAGAGTTAAGTAAAGAATTACAACAGTTGTCAATTTCTTCTGGAGATCAGAAATGGATGATGAAGCGAGCGCATATGAATGCAGAAATGTGGCGCTTAATTGGAAACATGAAAAGGGCAGAGGCCTTCTACAATGAAAGTATGAGCATTAGTTCATCAATTGGTGCAACGGGGATGTTTACAATAGATCATTTTAATAAATCCTTTGTTTCTACAGCAACTGGAGATTATGTTGAAGCCAATCGTTTAATTGTAACATATTACGCACTTAGACGAGAAGCTGATTCAACATCTGAAGATGCTTATGGGTTGATAGCATTAGCTTATTTATTGGAACAAAAAGGAAATTATACTGGAGCTCATGAAGTTGCGGTGGTTACAAGACGATTATTTGAAGAACAAAATATTTTTCCAGAACCACCAGATGAAAAGCCTTTGTTGATGGTTGAAGCTAAAGTAATACAAATGTTAGCTGCTGAAGTGATAGAAGAAATAAGCGCAGCGTCATTGTCTCAATCTGTTAATGGTTTATTGGGGAAATATTTGACTGAATAGCAATCTCTACAGGTTACTCAGGTTCTTGTCCTTTGGGTATTTGACTTGGAATTTGAAAAACACTTCAGATGTCTGACCAGGCTGTATGGTAAGCTTCCATTTTAATTTGCCGGTTGTTTCGTCATATTCTGCAGAACTATTTTCTAGCATTTCAACTTGAATTTCTTTAATTCTAGACATCGGAATTTGATCTATTACTTCAATTTCAATCGGTTTGGGCTTATTATTTCTAATTTTTATTTCGTATCCGCGAGTTGATTTTTTATTACCAACAAATCCTGTGTTTTTACAAAAGTCTTTAATCTTTTCTCGGGTAATAACAATGCCTTTGTCTCGTCCCATAGATACTGCCAATGTATCATCAGTTGTATTTGTATTTAAAAACGATTCTCCAATATATGTTCCTTCAAAATATACGTTGGCATAGCCAGGGAGTAAATCGTAATCCCCCCATTCAATAATGTTCGCTAATAAGAAGGCATCCTTATCGGCTTTTGGTGCAGAAAAGTATTGATAACTTGCTGGAAGATCATAATTCTGAATTTCGATTAATTCTGACTCGCCATTACTTTTTATCGTATATGGAAGCGCTATTTCAAATTCTGTGTTAACATTGCTGTGACTAACAGAAGTGAAGTCAGCAGAGGTTGCATTTAATTGAGATGTGAATAGCAAATCCTTTTCTCCGTCATCATATTTTTTATCAGCATTGTAGTCATCTCCGGAAACTTCTCCATAAGCTGCTGCTGCATATTGCCGTTTTCCTCTAGAACGGTTATTTTTCGCATGATACTCATCATAGTAGACCAAGTACCAAGGATTAATTGTAGGCTGCGTATTACTCATTATTGGGTTTCCTGTAGATAGTTTTACGTTTACATTTTCCCAGTCAAATCCGGTGTTTTGAGCTATTTCAGCTTTGTATGTTAACGCAATTGTCTGGTCAATGTCTTTTGTTCTGACATCATACTTCGGCAACCATGTTGCGTTATTGGTGATATAGCTCAATTCAAATTTTGTTGTAGATTTTATTTTGGTAGCCACCTTAACAATTACGTCGCTTGTGTACTTTCCTTGCTGAGAATTAACGCTTTGCAATTCTTCATTTAGGCGAGAAATAGTTTTATTCAAGTTCGTTTTACTTCTATTAATATCTAATAGTTTTGTTTCAATTTCCTGGAGTCTTTCTCGATAGAAATCTGCCATATCCATGAGGTCTTCAATGTCAACTCCATTCTGTTCTCCTCTAATAGATTTATTTGCAAGCAGCATGCTTTTTTCTTCCTTGTAAACAATTTCATGGCTGTTTCTAATGTCAAGTTTAAAATATGTTTTTTCAAGACTGTCTTTTAGTGAAACAACTCTTTTGTCATTCTCGTGGCTTTTTAAGTAATTGACTTTATGTCCAACAGAAAGAATTGTAATTGCTTCATTGTTTGCTTTTATCTGCAGACTACTTTTATTAATGTATTGGGTAAGGTTTTCAAAAACAATTGTACTTGATCCTACAGGAACCGAAACTCTAGCCTCGTGTGTTAATTGCGCCCCACTTAAAAAAACAGTAACATTGGTAATTTTAGAATCTGTTTTAATTTCATTTTGTTGCCCAAATAATGTTGAACATAAAAATAATGCAATAATAAAGCTGAATTTGTGTTCCATTTTAACAAAAATTAATTTTAATTGTAAAAGTAAATGAATCCCAAGCATATTAAGGAACTACAATTTATTAGTTTTGCACAAACAATAGAAGTTATTCAACAGTGAAAATGAAGAGACCATTAATATTAGTTACAAATGATGATGGCTTTACCGCAAAGGGCATCAAGTCATTAATAGATGCCGTTTCGGAATTTGGAGACTTACTAATTGTAGCTCCGGATAAACCTCAGTCTGGAATGGGACATGCAATTACCGTTAATGAACCTTTACGGATTTCTAAGTCGGATTATTTTGAAGGACATGATTTGATTATTTGTTCAGGTACACCTGTGGATTGCATTAAAATGGGGATTTACAAATCAAAAGACAGAATGCCTGATTTGATTGTTTCAGGCATTAATCACGGGTCAAATGTTGCTACGAATGTTTTATACTCTGGAACAATGTCAGCTGCTGTTGAAGGGGCGTTAGAAGGGATTCCTAGTATTGGTTTCTCTCTGCTGGATTATGACATGGATGCGGATTTTGAGCCGTCCATGCATTTTGTAAAAAAGATAGTAAAAGAAGCGTTAGATAACAAAATGGAGAAAGGAATATGTTTGAATGTAAATATACCTAAACTGCCATTATCAGAGATAAAAGGGGTGAAAATTTGTCGACAAGCTAGAGCTTTTTGGGATGATACTTTTGATGAGAGAACAGATCCACTTGGAAAACAGTATTATTGGCTAGCAGGAGAGTTTAATGACCATGACAATGGAGAAGATACAGACATGTTCGCATTGGATAGTAATTATGTTTCTATTGTGCCAACACAGTTTGATATGACAGCTTATCACGCAATTAATCACTTAAATAAATGGAAATTATGATGTTAACTGGATGGAAGAAAAAATATGATATTGTTTGGGTAGGCCTAATTTTAGGTTTTGTTTTACCCCCATTAGGATTTATACTGTCTAAGTATGTCAAAAGTCCCAATAGTAGTTATAGGAATTATTGGCAATTGTTTTTAGATTCTTCATTAGAAATTAATAAGGAGATTTTAATCTTTAGTCTTTTGCCTAGCATGCTTGCGTTTTACTTTTTATTCTTTTTGTTTAAAATGGATGTCGCTGCAAAAGGATTGGTAGGGGTTACACTTTTTGTAGCTGGACTTTCGTTCTTGTTTTTATTTTAAACTTTTCCATTGAGTAAATACTATATCATAGCAGGAGAAGCATCTGGGGATCTGCACGGAGCTAACTTAATTAAGGAGATTAAGAAGTTGGATTCTGGTGCAGAGTTTAGATGTTGGGGTGGCGACTTAATGCAAGAAGAAGGTGTAAAACTGGTTAAGCATTATAGAGACCTTGCTTTTATGGGGTTTTTAGAAGTAATAAAAAACATCAGAACTATCTTTAAAAACATGAGGTTTTGTAAAGAAGATATTATTAAATATAAACCTGATGCTGTTATATTTATTGACTATCCAGGTTTCAACCTTCGTATCGCCGAGTTTGTCCATGAAAATGAAATTCCAACATTGTACTATGTTTCACCGCAAGTATGGGCTTGGAAACAATCAAGAGTAGAAAAGATAAAAAAGGTGGTAGATAAGATGTTTGTCATTTTACCTTTTGAAAAAGAATTTTACAAAAAATTAGGGTATGATGTTGACTTTGTTGGACATCCGTTAATTGATGCTATTGAGCAATTTAAAGAAAAGGCAATTTCAAAACAGTCGTTTTGCGAAAAGTATGGACTGAATGAAAAACCAATAATTGCGTTACTTCCGGGAAGTAGAAGTCAGGAAATAGAAAAGAAGTTGCCGCTAATGCTATCTGTAGTCTCTGAGTTTAATGACTATCAATTTGTAATTGCTGGTGCACCGGCTAGATCGAAAGAATATTACGTTCCGTTTTTAAAAAGTGACAATGTTCACTTAATATTAAACGATACTTACAACCTATTGAATAATTCGCATTCTGCATTAGTAACTTCTGGCACAGCAACCCTTGAAACAGCATTATTTAAAGTGCCTCAAGTAGTTTGTTATAAGTCAAGTGCTTTTTCTTACCGTATTGCAAAAATATTAATTGGTGATAGAATTAAATTTATTTCTCTCGTAAATTTAATTACTGGGTATGAGGTAGTTAAAGAGTTGATACAAAACAAATTAACTAATTTTAATTTAATTAAAGAATTAAGCTATATTGTTTCTTCCGAAGGTCGTAAAAGCATGCTAAAAGAGTACAGGATGCTAGAAGAGAAATGCGGAGGAACAGGCGCGTCCTTTAATACTGCAAATGCTATGTTGAAAACTCTGGAAGAACTCAAAAGAAGCAAGTCCTAAAGAACTTACTTTTGGTTACTGTGAAAATTATTTTAGCAATATTATTATTTCTATTCATTAGCCTACCAATCTTTGCTGATAAGGAAATAATGGACATTGGAGTTTTTAGAAATGTAAAAACCTCCGATATATTGTTTAACTATTTGGATGATAATTATTCTTTTCATTCGGAATCAGGAGCATTCTTCACTTTGAAGAAAGGAGAGTCTGTAAGAATTCAAAACAAAGATGGTGAAATTCGAATCAAACAAGGCGAAGTTGAAATCGGTACTTTCAAAAAAGTATATATAAAAAGAAGCCATGAAGATGGAGCTTTTGAAATTAAGTGTCTAAGTCCTTCATCTAAAGAAAGAAAATATCAAGGGAATTTAAAAATACTAGCGGAAGGCAAGTACTTAAAAATTATTAATCAAGTGCCGCTAGATAAATACCTAATAGGTGTTATAGAGTCAGAATCTGGAAACAATGAATCGAAGGAATATTACAAAGTACAGGCTGTAATTAGCAGAACGTACGCATTAAAGCATAAAAGTAAGTTTATACACGAGGGCTTTATGTTAACAGACTTAACCAATTGTCAGGTTTACAAAGGAAAAATGTATAAAAACCAAAAAATAATTGATGCAGTCAAAGAAACTGAGAATTTTGTTCTAGTAGATAGTGATATGAATTACATTACGGCTGCATATTATTCCAATAGCGGGGGCCAAACGGTCAACAGTGAAGATGTATGGAGTAAGCCCCTTTCTTATTTAAGAAGTGTCAAAGATCCTTATTCATACGGTAAAACCAATTCTAATTGGACAAAAACAATTAGCAAGGATAAATGGATTTCTTATTTGGATAAACAGCATAATTATCCAATTGAAAACAAAGAAGATATTGAGAAAGCACTGTCTTTTAAGCAAGATTCAAGAAGAAAGTATTATGTCGATTGGAAATATCATATACTGCTAACAGATATACGAAAAGATTGGGAATTAAAAAGCACCTATTTTGATGTTGAAGTAAAAGGAAAGGAGGTTGTTCTCTCCGGAAAAGGATTCGGTCATGGAGTGGGCTTGTCTCAGGAAGGAGCAATGAATATGTGTGATTTAGGATATGGGTTTTTAGATGTCCTTTTGTTTTATTATACACAAGCGCATCTGATCGATTTAGAAATGATGGACTTCTATTTGTCCTACTAAAAGCAGGTGTCTACTTCGCAAAATCACCGTGGTTCCATCTTCCTTGATCAATTGCGCCATTTTCAAAGTAAAAGACACCTTTTCCATGTTTAAATCCATCTATCCATTGCCCAATATATTTATCGCCATTTGCCCAGTAGTAAGTTCCTTTCCCTTCTTTTTGCCCTTTTTTCCATTTTCCAGTATATCGGCTTCCATTTGAATATTTGAATTCTCCATTGCCATCTGGCTTACCATTTTTCCAATTACCATTGTACTCGTCTCCATTCGGCCAGATTCGTTTACCTTTTCCGTGTTGCTCCCCGTCAAGCCAATCACCAATATATTGTATTCCAGAACCCCAGACTCTTGTGCCTTTTCCATTAATTTTGCCATCCTTCCATGTTCCGGTGTAGACACTATTATCCGAATAGTGATAAACACCTTTTCCGTTTCTAGTACCATTTTTCCAATCACCATAATAAGTAGCGCCACTTACCCAAGTAAATTTTCCTTCTCCATTTTGTGCACCATTTTTCCAGGCACCTTCAAATGTACTTCCAGATGCCCAAACCATTTTACCATGTCCATGAAATTGACCTTTGATAATATGGCCAACATAAACGCTTCCGTCTTTAAATTCAATCGTTTTTTGTCCAAAGCTGATGAGATTTAAATACAGTATAGAGATTAGTATTATCGTTTTCATAATTATGAAATTTTATTAGAGCGTTTTTAAATTTAGTCTAATTGATCTGATAAACTATAAAAACATTGTTTTAAAGCGTTCTTGCCAATAATTACTTCAATTCATGGATTTGAGTATAATAATACGAATAGAAAAGCGAAATATTTTATTGGTATTTAAGTATTATTTTACTAATCAAAGCAGCATAAGGTGATTTAATCACTATTTTCGATGTATCTATAATAAAAAACGATAAACTATTTTTTTTAACCGATTAAAGACTGTATGTTTGAGGAGAATTGAGCTGGTTACTTAATTCTATCTGAGAAAATTAGCTCTTAGGTTTTAGGTTTAGAAAGCTCAACATTTGTTGGGCTTTCTTTTTTTATACCTATTTAATAATTTTATTTTTTTGTCCTGAGAATAAAATCTCTTCTAATCTTGGTAGTTGCAAAAAGTCATTTGGGTTGTTTGGCCCTATTTTACTAATTACATTCAATGTATCCATTTGCTCTTTTGTTAAAGAGAAGTCTAAAGCTTTCAGATTTTCCTCACATTGCTTTAGCGAACGTGCGCCAAAAATAGGAGATGACTTTTTCACTATTTGCATTGCCCAACGAATAGCTATCTGAGAAGGTGTATGTCCAATTTCTTTGCTAAGGGCATTAATTTCAGCGGACATGGCTAAGTTTCTTTCACT
>CAWUXI010000077.1:0-23539 GCA_963926405.1 uncultured Flavobacteriales bacterium | reverse complement strand
GAAATTTTTTAAATAGTGCATTTTTTATTGCCACGATGATTATTGTTTCATCAAGTTGTACTAAAGAGCCTGGAGTTGGAGGCGGCGCCACTGTGATAGGTAAGATATTAGCTAGGGATTATGCAGCAGCAGGAGGGTTTCAAGGAGAGTATTACGCTCAAAATTATAAAGTATATCTTATCTATGGAGATGAGGGAGGAGCATTTGATGATGATGTAAATACCAGTCATGATGGTTCTTTCGAATTCAAATATTTGCAAAAAGGGGTCTACGAATTATTCGTATATTCTGATTATTCATATTGCCCACCACCATGTGATAATTTAGGAGATAGTGTTATTTCTGTAAAGTTTCAAATTACAGACAAGAATCAAGAGCTGGAATTAAGTGATATTACAATTTTAAAATAAGACACTTGAAATTGGCTTTAAGCATATTAATTTTTGTGCCAACTGTATTTTTTGCGCAATTTGGGAATCAAGATTTTGGTGTATGGTCAGGCTTTAGTGTCAGCAAGGCAGTCCTAGATGATTTAAAAGTGGATGCAGATATTCAAATCCGAACTGACGATAATTCAACAAGAATTAATCAATTTTTTTTAGACTTAGGAGCTAATTATAAAGTTAATGAATACTTTCGGGCAGGAATTTTTTTGAGACCAAGAATGACAAATAATTGGTCAGGATATAATTTTGAAAATCGATTATACTTTGATTTAACAGGAAAATTGAAATTGAATGATATTAATTTGTATCTAAGAAGTAGAATTCAAACAACATCGAATCGTAATGCTGAAAACCCAACCTATGAAAGAATTCAATTTAAAGTAAAAATGAAATTGGACAAAGGCTTGAAAGCATTTGTCCAAGATGAGTTTTTCTTTCATTTAAACGGCAAAGGAACATCAAATTATAACAAAAACAGGTTTGGTTTAGGATATGAAATTACTATTAATGATTATCTTCAGATTAACTTAAAGTACTTGCGTATTACTGAAGTAAATCAGGCCTATCCACTTCGAATGAATGTAATTGCTTTAGGTTTGTCTTATTCTATAGAGTGATAATTTGCCTTTCGTGTTGAAATTTACCCTTTGGTACAACTATCGCATTTTTTAAGAGTTTTTTAGCTAATTATACAGTATATTCTGTAGGATTTAATTAAAAATATATGATGAAAATTTTCGCCTTTTTAGCCTTTATACCCCTTTTTACTTTAGCTCAACTAAATATGTCGGAGTTAGGCTATTTAGATTTAGTTTCATCGCATAATTCTGATGCTTCAGATATTTGGGGATATGTTGATGGAAGTGGAAACGAATATGCTATAGTAGGATTGAATAATGGTACTTCCATTGTTGATGTCACAAATCCTGCCAATCCAGTTGAGATTTTCTTTGAATCAGGTATGAACTCGATTTGGAGAGACATTAAAACATGGAATAATCACGCTTACGTAACAACAGAAGAGCCTCAGGGATTATTAATTATCGATTTAAGTACTTTACCTGGGAATCCAAACCTTACAACAACATACTATAACGGGCCAGCAGGCAATCAATGGGCTTCAGCTCATAACTTATTTATTGACGAAAATGGTATATGCTATATTTTTGGAGCAAATAGAGGGAATGGAGGGGCAATAATGCTGGATTTAACAATAGATCCAATGAACCCGGTTGAAGTTGGGGAAGTTGATAACTGGTATACACATGATGGTGTGGCAAGAGGAGATACTTTATATATGGGGCATATTAATGAAGGATACATGAGTATTTGGGATGTTTCAAATAAAGCAAACCCTATATTGCTTGGGCAACAAGCAACTCCAGGTAATTTTTCTCATAATTTATGGATGTCAGATGATGGAGATTATATATATACGACTGATGAAATCACAAATGGATTTATTGGAGAATTCGATATTTCAGATCCTTCCAATATTATAGAGTTGGATAGAATACAATCTAACGCAGGAATGGATGTTATTCCTCATAATTCTCATTTTTTAAATGATTACATTGTTACTTCTTATTACAGAGATGGTGTAACGGTGCATGATGTTTCTAATAAAGGAAATATGGTAGAGGTAGGTAATTTTGACACTTCACCCGCTTATACTGGAGATGGATATAATGGATGTTGGGGAGTTTATCCGTGGTTACCATCCGGAAATATTATCGCATCTGATATTGAAAATGGATTATATATTCTTGGAGTTACTTATAATAGGGGTTGCTACTTAGAAGGCACTGTTACTGATGCTGTATCTACAGCTCCTATTAACGGGGTAGTTATGGAGCTAGTTACTACCTCACTGATGGATCAAACTACTATCGTTGGTGATTATGCTGTTGGATTTGCAATTGCTGGCTCTTACGATGTGATTTATAGCCACCCTGGATACATTTCAGATACTATTTATGGAGTTGTCTTAGTAAATGGACTAGTTACCATACAAGATGCCCAATTATCTCCAATATCAAATTTTGATTTATTGGTGAGTTTAGATGAATTAGCTAATATAGGTGCTGCTGTAGCAAATGCAGCTGTAATAATTGAAAATGATGATTTTACGTTTAATGGTATAACGGACGCCAATGGAGAGGTAACGTTTTTTAACTTTTATGGAGGTACTTATAATATTTATATCGGAAAATGGGGTTTCATTGAAATTTGTGAGCAGGATGTTGTTTTTGGAGCTAATGATTCAATATATCTAGTATCTTTGGATGAAGGTTATGTCGATATGTTTAACCTTGACTTAGGATGGCAGGTTTCAGGTACCGCTCCGGATGGTATTTGGGAAAGAGGCGTTCCCATTGGAACGACAGCAGGTGGAGAACTTTCTAATCCAGCTGTAGATGCAGCAGATTGTGGTAATAAAGCTTATGTGACAGGAAACGGAGGGGGATCCGCAGGATCTGATGATGTAGATTTTGCAGATGCAATACTTACTTCTCCATTAATGGATCTTTCAAATGGAGGAGGAGTTCCAGTAATAAGTTTGGATTATTGGTGGCGTAATTTTTTAGGTCAAGTGTCTGCAAATGATTCGTTAACATTTATTATTGATGATGGAAATACTCAATATAGCGCTGCTGAATTTTACCAAGGATCCGATGATGTTGTTTGGCAGTCTTTAAGTATTGATGTAACCGACTTTACTTTTGACTTAAGTAATATTCAATTAATTGTAAAAACTGCCGATTGGGACTCTGAAGGAGGAAACTTAGTCGAAGCCGGTTTAGATAACTTTAGAGTTGACTATTTTTTGAACACTAACCAAGCTGTTTCAGGTTCAGATTTTTCAGTTTATCCTAATCCATCAAACGAAATGTTTAGTTTCTCGTTTAACGATAATGTTCCTGAGAGTTTAATCATAAATGTATATGATGTTTCTGGAAAACTTGTTACTTCTTCAAATGTAAAGAAACACAATGCTAAGATAAATATTAAGGATGCTGGTATTTATACAGTAACCTTAGTAGGTAATAATTATATAGGTTCTCCTTTGAAAGTAGTTAAGCTATAGTAATTCGTTTATAGATATTTGAAAAGGGCGTTTAATATTAATTAGTATTAAAACTGTCAACCTGTTTTAGGACGAATCACATTAAATATATGTTTATAAAGGTTTAATCAGCAGAACCAAGTTTTTGTCCCTTATCAATGATAAAAAATGGTTCTTAACCAGGTAAGAATGGGAATGTTTTTTTCGTATAGGGCGCTTGTCTCTTTATAACGTTTCCAGTTGTTTTCAAGCATTTAAGAATTATTACTTCAGTTAACTATTCTCTATGTATGTATGCAGGAGTAAGATCTATTTCTTTTCAACTACCTGCTTATAATATGTTTAGATTTCTTTTTGAATAGTTGCGCGCTCTCTATGAATAAGGTTTGAAATTCTGTAATAAAGTAAAAGCTATTTCTTCTTTTTAAATGAAGGCATCAAATTGCCAATTCGATCAAATAAGTCTAATGCCCTTTTAAACATATCCATATAGAGTGTCATGATTAATAAAATCGTCATACCCCATATTACCAAAACATTTGCAGAAAATGTATCAAAGTAAACTCCGAAAAGTTTTTTCTTTGGAGCATAAAAATGAGCTTTTAAGTAGTCGAAGTCATAGGGGTCTAAGTAAATAGGATATGATTTTTGTATGACGTAATTATTATCTTCGTCTGTAACTTCGAACGAATTAGTATTGGTAACAAAATCTTCTAATGCCCTATTCTTGTAATTATACATAAACTGATGGAAAGACTCTTCTTTCAGTTTAGCCATAAATTTACGTAGCTTTTTCTGTTGTTTTTTGTCAATTATTTTTTCCCCTTTTGCCTTGTTTAAAAGGTCAATGTAATCAATACTAGGTTTCATAAAAGTCTTTTCTAAGCTATCTTTTTTGTCTTCAAATGCTTTGTATTTTCTTTTATAGCGTTCTTTAGAAGTCGCAAGGTAGTTTTTTAGCTCAGTATAAGCTTCGTCGTTAAATTTGTCTAACGCAAGATTACTTATGGTTTCTTCAGTCACTTTAATTTTTTCGGAGTGCCTATTTTCCTTCTCAATCTCATTTTTTAAAATGTGAATACTTCTATTTACCGAAATTTTCCTCTCGGAATTCTTGTTTTCAGAATTAACAAAAGCGTTAATGTTTTCCAATTTTGCATCAAGGTTACTAACCCATTTATCTTTTTTCCAATTGGAAAATTTCATTTGTTTATTATATTCATAGAAATACTTTTCGTATTCATTGTCTTTAAACTGTGTAACTGCTAGGGCTTCATAGGCCCAGCGAGAAGCCATAATGTTTCCTATCCATGGGACATGCGATTTTGATGAAAATACGGGGTTCAGTTTGTCAAATTGCACCAATATCCCGCTAAATAATAGTTGAGGTATTATTAATATAGGAATTAATATGTAAATTACTTTAACTGAGTTAAATGTAGCTGAAATATTAAGGCCTAATAGGTTTGCAAAACAAGATACAGAGAAGAGTATCATCCAGTATACAAATGTCATTCCCTCAATTCCTAATACTGAATTTCCTACTATGACATAAAAAATTGATTGTATTGCTGAAATTAGAAACATAATAAAAATCTTAGAAAACAAGAAACTTCCTTTACTTAGGTTTAAGAATTTCTCTCTTTTAAGAATTTTTAAATTTCCTATAATCTCTTCTGCGCTTGTTGTTAATCCAATAAATAGAGATACAATTATTGAAATGAACAAAAATTGAGGTAAATTCTCACTATTATAGAATGTGTATTCTTCATTTCCATCGGATGTACTGAAGTATTTCATGAAAAAACCTAGTATTCCCGCAAGTGCCGGAGCTTCGAACAAGGTAATAGCCATATATTGAGTGTTTGTCAATTTCGCTTTGACATCTCTAATAAAAAATATAGCGGCTTGTTTAATTTTTCCAGGTATCTTAAAGATACTTTCAGGCATTTCATCTGCATCTTTAATTTTAGCTTGTTTGCTTGCAATTAGTTCAATGTAATGTTTATTCCATTCTATCGGAGAAATCTTTCTGTGGGAAGTCAAATTCCCGTATTCATCAACTACTTTAGAGTCAATAATATTGAAAATTTGTTCAGGGTTTACGTTGCCACATGTAATACATTCACTTTCTTCAGAATTTACATGTTGCACTAATCGTTTAAAGTAAATGACAGCATCAACAGGATTACCATTGTAAATTGGGTATCCTCCTCTGTCTAAAATAATTAATTTGTCAAACATTTTAAATATGTCTGACGAGGGTTGGTGTATTACAACAAAAATTAATTTCCCTTTTAGCGATAATTCTTTTAACAGGTCCATTATGTTTTCAGAGTCTCTAGAAGATAATCCAGAAGTGGGCTCGTCAACGAACATTATAGATGGCTCCCTAATAAGTTCTAAAGCAATATTTAACCTTTTTCTTTGTCCACCACTAATCGTCTTTTCTAATGGACTACCCACTTTTAACCCCTTAGTTTCGTATAAGCCAATAGATTTAAGTGTTTGTATACAAAGTTTAGCGATTTGGGAGTCGTTGTAATTCCCAAAACACAATTTTGAATTATAGAAAAGGTTTTCAAAAACAGTTAATTCTTCAATGAGTAAATCATCTTGTGGTACAAATCCAATTACTCCTTCTAATTCTTTTTTGTCCTTGTGAAGGTCAATTCCATTTACCTCTACGCTACCTATGGTAGGAGAGTAGTTGCCATTTAAGATGTTAAGAAGAGTCGATTTTCCTGCTCCTGATCCACCCATAATTCCAAGTAGGTGACCACTTTCTTCATTCAAAGTAAAATCTTGTAAACCTATATTACCTCCTTTAAAGTGGTATTGTATGTTTTTTGCTTTAAAAGAAATCTTTTTAGAAGATTTGTCACTTAAGAATTTACCAATTATGTCACTGTAATATATAGGTTGAACCCTTGAACTTCTTAAAGAAGACCCCTGAGTTAATACCTGCACCCTGTCTTGAGTTATGATTTGTCCATTTAGATAAAGTTCATGGTCTCCATAATAACGAACAAAATATGTGTTTACGGATTGTACTCGAATAACTCTTAAAAAACCTACAATGGTATCCGAGTAAATGTGTTTTGAGTTTTCAAGTTTAGTTTCTTTGCAGTTGTCAATAATTAAACAAACTTCCTCATCTATAATAGTGTTTTCATCTGCATTTACAAAAGCTAAACAATTATCAAATTCTTCTTTGGGGATATTAAATGTTTCAGAAACAGTTGTGGCAAATTCTAATTCTTGGTCAGTAACTGCATCGTTTGCATAAATAAATTCCAAAATACGAATAAGTACAATTATTTTTTGTCGCTGCGTTAGTTCTTCATTAATCTGTGTACAGATTCTAAGTACTTTAACCGAATTTACAGAAGTTCTTTTTCTCTCACCAACCTTTTTATTTGATTTTCCTTGGTGAGAAAGCAAAAATTCATCAAATAAAGAAATATATTCTTTAATCAATTCTTGGTTTAATTCTTGACGAAGGAATTGTCTTACAATTTTACGACCACCAACATCATAATTGACTTCACCAGTTTCGTTGTTAAATTCTCCTTTTGCGATTATTGCAAAAAGTTGCATTAAGGCTTTGAGTATTCTTTCGCTCATTTAAGTAATGTTATTAGAGAGAAAAGGCAGGTATTATTTAATACCTGCCTAAGGCACTAATAATTTATTTTCTTTTTTCGAATCCAATCATCATGATTGCACAGCCTGAAAGTTTTTTATTCATGTCTAATCTCGCTTCAACGAAACAATCAATAGTGCTTTCAATTTTAAAATCCCAATATGGAGCATTGTTATAATCCGTATTAGAGAAAAGTAAATTTCTATTCTTATCGTAAATTTCAAAAATTAAGTAATTTTCAGCTACACCAGCAGAAGACGCTACCCTATAAGTAGAGCCTCCATATAATGTTACTTCAAATTCAGTAGATTGATCTTCATCCAAAAAAGCTCTATAAACTTGACCATCAGAAATAAAAACTCTATTCAGTTGTTTATCTTGACTTGTATTAAGGTATGAATTTGTTACGTTACTAATTGAGTCACAAGTGATTTGTCCAAAAATAGAAGGACTAATAAGTAATGTAATTGCGATAAGGGTTAATTTAAATTGTTTCATAATTATTCAACGATTTCAGTTCTTATTGATTCAATTTTTTCGATAATTGCTTCTAAATCTCCATCCGCAATCTCTACAGTGTGTTTACTTTTAATTGTTGTCAATTTATTAGACTCATCAGTAAATGAAGGTACATATTCGTATGTATATTTGATTCCTTCAAAAATACCATACAAGTCTTCCAGCTCATTTATTAGATCTTCATAATCAGAGTCATTGTTATATTGCCCAATCATTTTTATTAAACTAGCTAAAGGATTCTTTTGGTCTCCAAGTCTTTCAATTAGTAAAGAGTTGTTTGACGAAATAGCAGCGTCAGCAGCAATATACATAGATTCAATCCATCCTCCAGCAAGCACTAAAGCAGCTATATGATTTTTATCATTATCCTTTAAATATTTATCAGAGTTTCTATATGCATCAGAAACGAAAACTAACATTGAATCTTGATTCCCAATATTCGAACTAAATCTTTCCGCTAATTTTTCATCAAAAGCACCTTCAAGCCCTAATTCCTTGGAAAGTCCTCTAACAGATTTTAAGTACTTAAGTGCACCATCTGTCTGCTCGTATATGGTTAAATACCCTAAGTCAGCTCCGTAAACCCCAAGGTTCAACGCTTTTGAAAAGTTAGATGAATAGTTTGCGACATTCTCTGCAGGATTAACATAGTCAGAGTTAAAAGGAACTCCTACGTCTTTAATTAGAAAAGCTGTTTGAACAGGTGAAGGAATAGAAAATATTTGGCCTCCTATCATAAAGACACTTTGATCATCAGGCTTAACTGTATCTTTCTGATCTGTGTCCTGTTTCAAAGTATCAGCATCTTTGGTGCTTTCACTGTCTGCACCACATCCACCTATTAGCATTGCTGCTGAGAATAAAGATGAACCGATAATGAATAATCTAAGTTTGTTTTTCATTTGTGAAATTTTGTTCTACAACATTTTATATTAGTCAAAGGAAACAATAATGGGGGTAACATCCAAAATATATTTTCTTTTATTTTGAAGTTAAATAGAATTTAATTCTTATATAATTTTATTTCGACTATTTGATTCCTTTGTAAATTGCTAAAATTTTCAGTTTAACATGAAAGTTTAGAGCTGAATTACGGACTATGTATTGTGTAAATTAACAATTTATATAAGAATATTTAAATCACTGTTTATCAAGTAAATGTTTTAATTAAAGAAAGAATCTATACTTATTGATTTAATCAAGTTTGTTAAAATATATTTTGTTTTTCGTACATTGTCAAAAATCGATATTTTCATGAAGTATTTTGATTGAAAAGATGTTGATAAAAATGGAGGTATGCGTAAGATTAAGAAAATTGCTGTTTTCACTTCAGGAGGAGATGCTCCTGGAATGAATGCTTGCATAAGAGCGATTGTTCGGAAAGCGGTGCACAGTAATATAGAAGTAGTCGGAGCATTACGGGGGTATGAAGGTTTGATAAATAACGATTTTATTCAATTGGATAAATCTTCCGTAGGAAACATCATTCAAAAGGGAGGTACCATTTTAAAAACTGCGCGAAGCATTGATTTTATTACAGTTCAAGGGAGGAAGAAAGCCTTTGATAACATTCAAAGAAACAATATTGATGCTATCGTTGCAATTGGAGGTGATGGTACTTTTACAGGCGCCGCTATTTTTACAAGAGAATTTGGTGTTCCAATAATTGGTGTTCCAGGAACTATCGATAATGATTTATATGGAACAGACGACTCAATTGGATACGATACTGCTTTGAACACAATAGTGAGTGCAGTGGATAAAATAAGGGATACAGCAAATAGTCATGATCGCTTATTTATTGTTGAAGTAATGGGGAAAGATGCTGGATTTATTGCTCTTCGAAGTGGCATTGCAGTGGGTGCGGAAGCTATCCTAATCCCGGAAACACATACCTATATAGATCACTTGTTAAATAAACTAGGTGGGGAAAGAAGGAAGAATAAATCAGGAAGTATTGTTATAGTCGCTGAAGGAGATGGGTATGGCGGTGCTTATAAAGTTGCAGATGCTGTTAAGGAGAAATACGAACATTTCGATATTCGCGTTTCAATTTTAGGTCATATTCAAAGAGGTGGTAATCCATCGGCATTTGACAGAGTATTAGCAAGTAGACTAGGAGCCGGTGCTGTAGATGCTTTAGTAGAAGGGCGCAAAGGAGAGATGATAGGTTTGGTTAATAAGGAGCTAGTATTTACACCTTTTGAAAAGGCAGTTAAACATCATAAAGAATTAAATAAACAATTACTTTCGTTAGCTGAAATTCTAGCACTTTAAGTTTTTTTTGATTTTATATTATAAATGGAGCGTGAAACAATATTCATAGATGTGATTCTGCCTTTGGCGGTTCCGAATCTGTATACCTACCGTATTCCATTCGAATTGAATGAATTTGTTTGCATTGGTCAGCGCGTTGTTATTCCGTTTGGCCGCAGTAAGTTGTATACAGCCATTGTTAAGAAAATTCATAATACACCACCAAAATATACAACTAAATACATTGAGTTTATTCTGGATGAGAAGCCTATAGTAACTGCGATTCAGTTAAAACTTTGGGATTGGATTTCTGAACATTACATGTGTCATATTGGGGAGGTTATGCTGGCTGCTTTACCAAGTAGTTTGAAATTAGCAAGCGAAACTAAAGTGCTTATTAATGATCGTTTTGAAGGAGATTTGTCTAGCCTTAGTGATCAGGAATACTTAATTAAGGATGCTTTAGAATTAAGATCTGTCTTGAGTTTAGGAGAGATAGGAGAGATATTGGATATAAAAACCGTATACCCGATTGTTAAAAGGCTCATCGATAAAGGTGTTGTGGTAGCGGAAGAAGAATTAAAAGAAAGTTATCGCCCTAAAAAAGAAAAGTATGTTGAATTAGCAGAGGAATATCAAAATGAGGACAAGATTGAAACTCTTTTTGATGAATTAAAAAGAGCTGTAAAACAACAGGAGTTACTTATGTTGTACTTGCAAATGAGTAACTACTTTGGGAATAAAGTGGAGGTTAAAAAAACGGAGCTACTAAATAAGGCCTCTAGCTCACCTGCGGTATTAAAAGGACTGTATGAAAAAGGTGTTTTAACTGAATATGCATTAGAAATAGGTCGTTTTAAAGAATATGAAGGAGCAAGAAATGATACTAAAGAGCTTTCTGCTGATCAAAAAATAGCTTTATCGAGTGTTGAAAAGTCTTTTGAAGAAAAGGATATTTGTTTGCTTCATGGTGTAACAGGAAGTGGTAAAACGGAAGTCTATGTCGAACTCATCAACAAGCACATTGCAAAAGGAGAGCAAGTTTTATACTTGTTACCCGAAATAGCACTTACAACTCAAATGATAAATCGCTTGCGTAAATATTTTGGGGATAAAATTGGGATATATCATTCAAAATTTTCTCCCAACGAAAGAGTTGAAGTTTGGAATGCTGTTTTAAAAAATAAATTACATAAATATGATGTCCTTTTAGGGGCTAGAAGTGCTGTTTTTTTACCATTTGATAATTTAGGGCTTGTTATAGTTGATGAAGAACACGAAACATCTTTTAAGCAACATGATCCAGCACCCAGATATAACGCGAGAGATACAGCTTATGTTTTAGCGAAAATGCATGGCGCGAAAGTATTGCTTGGGTCTGCTACACCATCCATTGAAACCATGTATAGTGCAAAAGATGGAAAGATAGGCTTGGTTGAAATGAAGAGACGATTTGGTAATATGCAATTACCCGAAATTCTATGCGCAGATATTGGTGAGCATAAGAAGAAGAAAAAAATGCATGGAATATTCTCAGAATTTCTAATTAAAGAAATGAAAAATGCTCTTGAGCGAAAAGAGCAAATTATACTTTTCCAAAACAGGAGAGGATATGCTCCTAGATGGACTTGTGAAGTTTGTGGGTGGGTTCCAATGTGTACTAGATGTGATGTAAGTTTAACCTATCATAAATATACGCATAAACTAAATTGTCACTATTGTGGATATACAATAAGTCCGCCTCATAAATGCGATGCTTGCGGCAGTTCGGAAATTAAAATGTTGGGTTTTGGAACAGAAAAAATTGAAGAAGAAATATCCATTCACTTATCAAGTGAAGTGAAAATTCAAAGAATGGATTTGGATTCTACTCGTTCTAAATTTGCTTATCAGAATATAATAAATGATTTTGAGAATAGAGAAATAGATATCTTGGTAGGTACACAAATGGTTACCAAAGGTCTTGATTTTGATAATGTATCACTTGTGGGTATTTTAAATGCAGATGATATGCTTTATTACCCTGATTTCAGAGCGTTTGAAAGAGCTTACCAATTAATGACTCAGGTGAGTGGTCGAGCAGGAAGGAAAAAACGTAGAGGTAAAGTTATAGTTCAAACGCATACTCCAGACCATTGGATTATCCAGAAAGTCATGCAAAATGATTACGATGGAATGTATGATCAAGAACTTTATGAGAGAAAAAATTATCAATATCCACCATTTTATAGATTGATAAGGTTAACTGTTCGGCATAAAGAAAAGGAGATTACAGATTCAGCTAGTGCTGAACTGGCAAAAATGCTTCAGGTAAAACTGGGTAATAGGATATTAGGTCCTGAGTATCCATCTGTTCCTAGGATTAAGAATGTTTACAATAAATTAGTAACTATTAAATTTGAACGAAGTGCATCTATTGCTAAAGTAAAAGCATACTTGTTAGATAATCTTGCGAACCTTAAACAAATTGATGGGTATAAATCTGTACGTGTTAAAATTGACGTGGATCCACTTTAGGCCATCAATTCATTTGTTTCATAATACAAGTCTTTACACATTGGCAAAGTTTGGATTATTTCTCTAAGTATTTCTTCGTTCTCAATTTTAAAAACCATCCAAAGATTACCCATGGTTTTATTCATATATACTTACTGTATAATATTTTCTCTCATTAGTTTTCCCATTCTTTCTTGCTCTTTTTTTATTATATTAGGCGCGATTTTCGTGTAGGTATTTCTTCGGAAATGAACCATGCAAATTTTCATATACTAAGGTTTTAATTTTTCCTAATTTAAGAATTATAATATCTTTTAATAAGTTTTAATGGCGGACATTTCTTGTTGTGCGAAATTCTTAGTATTTTGTAATAAAATAATACATATATGAAAAAAGTATATAAATTAATTGTCTTGCTATCTGTTGTTATTATTGTTAATTCTTGCGGTGCAAAGGAAGTTAAAAATGAATCTTTGGGAATAATTACTCCAGATATTCAAAATAATAGCAATGGACTCAATCCAGCAGAAGGTGGTGAGCCAATTCATTATAAAGATTTGGAGAAATTTCTGCCTTTAGCCATTGATGGATACAATATGGAAGATCCAGAAGGAACAACATTAGATATGGAGGGATTCTCTGTTTCAAGCGCAACAGCAGAATATACAAATGCTAATGGAGGTTATATTCATATTGGAATACTTGATTATAATGCTGCTAGGAATTTATATAAAATGTCAACTGCAATGTGGGGAAAGGGCATAACGATTGATTCAGACGATACATATGCTAAATCATTTAGCTTTAATAATGAGGTAAGTGGTTGGGAATCTTTTGAAAAAATAAATAACAAGGCAAATGTTACAGCAGGTATTGGAAATAGGTTGTTAATTACTATAGAGGCAAATAATCAATCAGATTCAGAAAAATCAAAAGACATATTGGCTTTAATTAATTTGAAGAGTATGCTAATGGTTACAAAAAAGTAATAAAATGAGTAAAATTCCTTTGATTCTCATTTTAATAACAAAATGTGTATTAGGATTAGGACAAGATAAGGCTGCTTATACAATATTTGACAGTAAAGGAAAGAAAGTTTCCTATACGAAGATGCTTAAATCTTTAAATGAAAAGGATGTTGTTCTTTTTGGAGAATACCATGATAACCCCATTGTGCATTGGCTGCAGTTGGAAGTAACAATAGAATTAGACAAGACAAGAGATTTGGTTCTGGCAGCAGAAATGTTCGAAGCAGATAATCAGGATGAATTGGATGCTTATATAGCAGGAAAAATTGACGCAAAAGCATTTGATACTTTAGCTAGGTTATGGCCGAATTATTCCACGGATTACGCGCCTTTGGTGGAGTATGCTAAAGAGAATAAGTTAAAATTTGTAGCGGCAAATATTCCAAGAAGATATGCAAACCATGTATTTAAGGGAGGTTTTGAAAGATTAGATTTATTGCCAGATGAGGAGAAAATTTGGATGGCTCCATTGCCTATGAAATACGACAGTACACTTCCAGGATATGTAAAAATGCTTGAGATGATGGGGGGTCATGGTGGTTCCAATATGCCTAAAGCCCAAGCAACAAAAGACGCAACAATGGCTCATTTTATTTTGAAAAATCATATAGATGGAGCTCTTTCATTGCATTTTAATGGTGCTTTTCATTCAGATTTTTATGATGGGATTTTATGGTATTTAAAACAGGAAAAGCCTGAATTTAATTATGGAACAATATCGACAGTGTCGCAGGCAGATGTTTTTCATTTGGAAGATAAATATAAGGGGCAAGCCGATTTCATCATTTGCGTTCATGAAAACATGACTTCTACACATTAATTAGGAAATTGTGATTTTTTCACCAAGAAATTTTGGTGGAGTACCCAGTATGAAAACATCTAGAACAGCTTTAAATTTAGCGAGGTATTCTCTAAGTGTGTTTCGTGGCGTGCTAAATACAGCTTTTGCATTGTAGGCAACAGCTTTAATGTTCTTGTTATTACAGATAAAAATTGCTCTTTGATTATGAAATTCCTGTGAGATGATTGTCAATTCTGTTTGTCCAAAAACTTTGTTCGCGCGAATAACAGAGTCAAATGTTCTGAAACCAGCATAATCTTTAATTATTTTAGATGAAGGAACTCCTAAATCAGTTAAATAGTCTTCCATGTCTTTTGGTTCATCGTAGCTTTTAGTGTGGTTGTCTCCACTAACAATCAAGATTTCTACTTTCCTAGAGTGATATAGAAGAGCCGCAGCTTCCATTCTGTAAATAAAATAAGGATTATGATTTCCGTTTTTAAGAAGACTACTGGTTCCTAAAACCAAGCCCACTTGGTTATTTGGAATTTCTTCAACTTCGCTGAAGATCTGTTGTTTTGTGCTTCTCGTGATATATTGAAATGATAATTCAATACTGGTAATTGTGGTGAACATGATGAGAAATAATCGATACATCCATTTATTGTAAATTAAAATTTTAATTTTTTCAATCATGTTTTTCAGGCTTAGGTAAGTCACTGCATTGCCTGTGAGATAAAGAATCAATAAATCCAATTGGTTCTGCTTCAGATACAATATTTTGAACTGTTTCTGGTTTTTCGCAAGCTGTAAAAATAATTACTGAGACAATCAGAATAATTAGCTTTTTCATACTTCTAAAGTATGAGTATGGTTGCGGTGGTATATGTGTTTCTTATTATTTGGACAAAACAATCAATTATCCGCCAAATTTATGAACAAGAAAGTATAGGCTAAATGCTATGAGGAAAATGATGCCTAGGTAGCTAGTAATTTTAATCCAGGTTGGTGGTACGTGATCTCCAATGTGTTTTTTTCGAACAAGTATTACATTAAATACAGCAATTGTTGGTGCAATTATGAATGAAAGGGTGGTTGCCATGTTTACCAAACCTTTGATTCCAAAATCGGTGGTTTTAACAAATTCAATTATGCTGAAACTTCCTATTACAACGAGCAGAATTGTGGTGATGTACATTTTGCTGTTGGGGTTTTTAGAAGTTGACTTTTGACTAATAAAAATCAACTCTGAACTACGCTGTATAGCTCTTCCATAGCCATCAAAAACAGCTATACAGGTACCGAACATAATCGAAAAGGATGCTGCTGCGATAAGTATATATGACCAACTTCCCATTGTTTGGGTGTATAAATTAACTATTCCATTGGCAAACCCAGCAGAATCATTAGGAAGTGTTTCTGAAGTCCCATAAAGTAAATAAGCTCCCATAGTAATAAAACATAGGGAGAGTAATGCAGAAATAAGGTACCCAAAGTTGAAATCGAATAATGTTTCTTTCATTGTTGGTTTATATCCAGTTTGTTTAATTCTTTCAATTGTCCATAAGCTATTCCAGGTGCTTAAATCTAGAGCAGTGGGCATCCAGCCCATTAAGCCTAATAAAAAGAAAATTCCATCATCTGAATCCGGGAATATATTACCCTCGAATAATGGTTTTGAACCCATAGGTCCATTTATTAAGGTCATAACAAATGCTATAAGAGTGGAGATAAGTAATACAATCCCTATAATCTTAATTAACGTATCTAAAACACTAAATTTTCCTGAGATTAAAATTCCTCCGCAAACAGCAAATAATAGAAGGGTTGTTGCTCCAGAAGATTCAATTCCAAACAAGTTTTGCATAAATCCTGACGTTACAAATCCAACAGCTGAAGCTACCATGAACATTGAGGCTATAGTGATTAAAAAATAAGCCCAAAGGACCGGCTTCCCTAATTTTTTATAGCCATCTATAATGCTAGTCCCTGTTGCATTTGCATATCTAGAACCATATTCAAAGAATGGGTATTTCAAGAAGTTTGCAATAACAACAGCCCACAGCAATCCAAAGCCAAATTTTTCTCCAGCTTGCGTAGATTGAACAAGGTGAGATACACCAATTGCAGTTGACGCAAATAGAATTCCTGGTCCTAAAGCTTTTAAAAGATTTTTCTTATTCATTGCAAACAAAAATAAGATATTCGGCAATACGACAAAAAAGATGAATTGAATGAGTTAAATTTACACCATGCAATTGACGACAATACCATTGGATAAAACCGGTAAATTTTCCAAGCTTATATTGGATTATGTAAGCAACCCAGATGTGCTTTCAGAATTTATTGCAGAAAAAGTGACTTTAGAAAATTTTAAAAAGAAATTAATAGAAAAGAATTTCTCGAAGGAGAAAAGAGCATTATTGGTGAAGCAATTAATTGTTCAATATAAGTTGACAGATATAGCTGTCCCCAGCAATGTCTCCCTTCTTTTAAATGAGAATAGTTACACTGTTACTACTGGACATCAGCTTTGTTTGTTAGGAGGTCCACAATATTTCATACATAAAATTATTTCGACAATCAAGTTGTCGATGCAATTGAAGGAAGCATTTCCCGAGAATAATTTTGTGCCAGTTTTTTGGCTTGCTAGTGAGGATCATGATTTTGAGGAAATAAATGATGTGAAATTTTTTAAAAAGAATTTAAAAATAGATGCACATTACACTGGTCCAGTAGGCAGATTAAATGCGAATATATTTGCAAATTCTATAGAAGAATTAAATAAAATTCTTGGCGATTCAAAAAATGAATCTGAAATAAGGGATTTATTTACACGAGCTTACAAAAGTGGTTCATTATCAAAAGCCACAAGCATGTGGGTAAACGAACTGTTTAAGGATTTTGGACTAGTCATTCTCGATGGCGATGATATTGAATTGAAAAGAAGTTTTTTACCGGTTATAAAAGATGAGTTAATAAATAGAAAAAGTATTGAATCTATCCTGAAAACTTCAGGGCAATTAAAAGAATTGGGATATAGTGTTCAAGCTACACCGCGAGAAATTAATCTTTTCTACATAGAAAATAATATTCGAGAAAGAATTGTATTTGAGAATAATAAATATTCAGTTTTAAATACTGAATTATCTTTTTCGGAAAGTGAGCTTCTTCAGCTATTGGAGTCTAATCCGGATAGATTTAGTCCAAATGCGGTAATGAGGCCTGTTTATGAAGAGGCAATTCTTCCTAATCTCGCATACATTGGCGGCCCTGGAGAAATTGCTTATTGGCTGCAATTAAAATTAAATTTTGATAGATTAAATATAGAATATCCATTATTGATTGTTCGTGATTCCTTCCTTGTATTAAATACTAAACAAGTTTCTAGTTTTGTAGACTTGGGTTTTCAATTAGAGGATGTATTCAAGGATGAAAATGTATTGATGAAAGATTTTGTAATGTTAGGCGCAAAGGGAGATATACATTTTGAAAAAGAAGAAATTATTCTGCAGGAGCTAAAGGAGGCTTTACTGAAAAAAGTGGAAGGAGTAGATAATTCTTTGTCGGGTATGATTCATGCCGAGATGACAAAAATGAACAAACTTTTCGAAAAATTGGAATCTAGAATTATTAAAGCTCAAAAGAGTAAACAAGAAGTGTCTGTTAATAAGATATTAAAATTTAGGGATGCTGTTTTACCTAATGATATGCTGATAGAAAGACAAGATAGCTTTATTCCTAATTACTTGAAATATGGTAGTGAATACCTTAATTGGTTAATGAAATATAGTAATGTATTCGATTCTCAATTGAAAGTTTTGGTATAATTTGGATAAGCACAAAAATCAGCCAAATATTGAGAAATAACCTCTTATAGTAGTAATTTTACGCATGGATTTTAATCTAAAAAATACATTCATAACTGAGCTTCCAGGAGATCAAGAAGCCGAGAATACACGAAGACAGGTGGATGGGGCTTGTTATTCTTTTGTAAAGCCAACAAAAACAGAATCTCCAAAGCTTGTTCATTATTCAAAAGAAGTTGCAGAATTTCTGGGATTGTCTGAATCTGATTGTCAATCTGAGGGGTTTTTAAAAATATTTACTGGAAATGAAATTATAGAAAACTCAAAACCTTACGCGATGTGTTATGGTGGCCATCAATTTGGGCATTGGGCTGGACAATTGGGCGATGGCAGAGCTATTAACTTGACAGAAGTTGAGCACAATGCGAAACGTTGGACAATCCAATTGAAAGGGGCAGGAGCAACCCCATATTCTAGATCTGCTGATGGATTAGCTGTATTGCGCTCTTCGATTCGTGAACATTTATGCAGTGAAGCTATGTTTCACCTAGGGGTGCCTACAACACGTTCGTTATCATTATCTCTCACCGGAACGAAAGTTCTTCGAGATGTTCTGTATAATGGGAACCCGGCTTATGAAAAAGGAGCAGTAGTTTGCAGAGTAGCACCATCTTTTATTCGTTTTGGAAGTTTTGAAATATTTGCATCCAAAAGGGATAACGTAACTTTAAAGAAGTTAGCTGACTATACAATAAAACATTTCCATCCAGAACTGGAACCAGCAACAAAAACGGGTTACGTAGAATTTTTTAAGGCGGTAAGTGAGAGCACTTTAGAAATGGTAATTCACTGGCAACGTGTAGGGTTTGTACACGGAGTAATGAATACAGACAACATGTCTATACTTGGCTTGACGATTGATTACGGTCCTTATGGCTGGTTAGAAGGGTATGACAAACAATGGACACCAAATACTACTGACATTCAACACAAGCGCTACCAATATGGACAGCAAGGGGATATTGCACTTTGGAACCTATTAAAACTAGCGAACGCTTTATATCCTTTAGTTGAAGATGCTGAACCTTTAGAAGAAATAATTACTAATTACAAAAAAATGTATTCTATCCAGCATTTTAAGATGATGAGGTCTAAGTTAGGATTAGAATTGGAGGCTGAAAAAGATTTAAAAATAGTTGAACAACTCGAACTAAATTTATCCCTAACGGAAACTGATATGACAATTTTTTTTAGAGGTTTAGCTAACTTATCCAAAGAATTAGTTATTCCAGAAAAAGATGATTTAACCTTTTTAGATTCGGTTAAAAATGCCTTTTACAAAATAGAAGAAGTCAAAGGAGAAATACTTTTGTTTTGGAAAGATTGGATTAAGCAATATGTTTCCAGACTGCAGAAGGAAGAGCTTTCGGATATTGAACGAAAACAGAAGATGAATTTGGTAAACCCTAAATACGTTTTACGAAACTACATGTCGCAAATTGCTATCGATGCTGCTGATAAAGGTGATTACACTGTAATTGATGAACTATATTGTCTTTTGAAAAAACCTTATGATGAGCAAATAGATCAGGAAAAATGGTTTGCTAAAAGACCAGAATGGGCAAGAACAAAAGTTGGTTGCTCTATGCTGTCTTGTAGTTCTTAATTTAATCAATCAATGAAATATTTATCTCTTATTTTAATAGTAATAATCTCATTAAACTCGTTAAGCTGTAGAAAAAGTAAATTTGATTCAGAACTTTTTAAAATAAAGTTTGATGGTGAAAAGCGTTACTATTTATTACATATTCCTGAAAACTTTAATGCAAAGGGCACCAAAAGTTTGATTATCGCTTTACATGGCGGATTAGGGTCGCCTAGAAATGTAGAAGAGCAATCAGGATTAAGTCAAACATCTGACATTGAAGGGTTTATTGTTTGCTATCCGCAAGGGTTAAATAAAACATGGAATGCTGGAGAGTGTTGCGGTAAAGCAGTTAAAAAGGACCGAGACGATGTAGGGTTCATCTCTTACTTAATTGATGAACTATTGGCAAATTACGATATTGACCCTAATCGTGTGTATGTTACTGGAATGTCCAATGGAGGCTTTATGTGTTATCGTTTAGCATGCGAGATTCCAAATAAAATATCTGGAATAGCACCAGTATCTGCTACAATGACTGCTAAATATTGTAATCCAACAGAAAGTACTCCAATAATACATTTTCATTCTTACAATGATAGTAATGTGCCGTATCAAGGAGGAGTCGGAGATGGACCATCCAAGAGCCATAAAGCACCATTGGACTCTGTGTTTACTGTTTGGAATTCTCTAAATAACTGTACGACCACGAAGACATTAGTTTACGATGGTACTGATTATGACCGGTGGACTTGGTCAAACTGTTCCAACGGGGTTGAAATGGAACTATATATGACTCATGATGGTGGTCATCAGTGGCCAATGGGAGTAAAGCCTAGAGGGAAATCAGACGATCCATCAACAGTAATAAACGCAAATGTTTTAATGTGGGAGTTCTTTAAAAAATTCTGGTAACTTAATATTTATTAGTTTTGTCCTTTATTAAAAATTACACAATGGGTAAAGAAATAGTGTCACAGATTAATGCAGTAGTAGCCTTGTATTTCAAAGCAAACTCAGAAACGGAATGGATTCCTGCCAAAGCAATAATGCCCGGTTTAATTAAAGCAGGTGTTTTCATAAAAGACGTTAAAAAGGGATTACCCCTTAGAAAAGTATTACGTTCATTAGATCAAGATAAAGCACTTGATTCTATACCTCTTTTGCATGTTGAAAGGAATGAGGACACAGTCTATTGGTACTTTGTAAGAGAAGGAGGAAAATACTCTCCAAAAGAACCAATACAAGAAGTTACAAACAAGCAAAAAGCAATTAGCAGAAGAGAGAGCAGTGATGAGTATTATCTGATTGGATTGATAAACGAATTGTTAGACACAAGGGCTTCTCATCAACACACATTTGATTTCCTTTTAGGAGATTACCACAAAAATGGCAAGACAAGAACTGAACTTCCATTAGATGCTTATTATGCAGACCAGAACTTAGTTATTGAATTTTTAGATAAAGGTAATTCAGAATCTGTTAATCGAGATAAGATGACAATAAGTGGAGTAAAACGATCGAAGCAAAGAGATATATACCGTCAAAGAAAACAAGGTATTTTAAAAGCAAATGATATCAATCTAATTGAAGTTGACTATACTCTTTTTGCTTGTGATACAGAACAAAACCTTTCTCGAAATAAGGAAAACGATGTAAAACTTCTGAAAGAAATATTAAAGCATTATCTTAAATAACTTTATGAATAAGCTATTTATACTAATTCTTTTAATAGTAACCTTTAATTCGTGTAAAAAGGAATCAGTGGATTATACCCAAATAGATGAGGATATAATTACGCAATATATAACAGACAATAACTTAATTGCTATCGCTACAGGAACTGGACTCTATTATGTTATTGATGCGCCCGGTTCTGGTGCGCAACCAAACAGTCAATCAACGGTTACTGTTGCTTATAAAGGTTATTTGACAAATGGTTCGGTATTCGATGAATCGGCTAATGCCGGTATTTCTTTTTCATTGACCAGTGTAATCCAAGGCTGGCAGGAAGGAATTCCCTATTTTAAAGAAGGCGGGACAGGAATATTACTAATTCCTTCAGCATTAGGCTATGGTAGTCAGGCTACAAGTGGAATACCAGCAAACTCTGTACTTATTTTTGATGTTGGATTAATAGACGTTCTGTAAACTAGATGCGCTCAAGATAAGCTTTCATTTTACCAATTAACTTTTCCTTCCCTTCAGAAAATTCTGTTTTGTTTAATTGGTGGTCAACTTCGTCAGCAACCAGCTTTATAAAATCGGCATACAGAGACTTAGATTTAAAGTCTCCTTTGAAGATGATTTTTCTAATCACTTCCTTGTCAGATAGTTCAATTAGATTTTTGTA
Organism: uncultured Flavobacteriales bacterium; assembly: GCA_963926405.1. GTDB lineage: Bacteria > Bacteroidota > Bacteroidia > Flavobacteriales_D > Parvicellaceae > CALSMU01. Next base: position 1,493 of record CAWUXI010000077.1, on the reverse strand, counting down.
CTTATATATTTCGTCCAATTCAATTAAACTAGCACGATTATCAATTGTTTCCATATTCAATATTTTATATCAGGAGATCAAACTTAACCATAAAGTAGTTAAATAAGAGTGATATATCAAATTATTTAGTTTTATTTAGGATGCATAAAGCTAAATTAGATTATTACTGAAAACAGAAAAAAGGATAGAGCAGTATCAAACCTTATCAGCGTAATAAATATTTTCCAATAAAACATCCATAGGAACAATTTCCAATGTTTTTTCGTTTGTGGCCTCCAATAAAACTTTTGGAGCTTTGCCATTATGGTATGCTTCTTTAAATCTATCAGCACACAAACACCATTTGTCTCCTTCCTTTAAACCCTGAAATCCCCATTGCGGTAAAGGGGTAGATAAGTCGTTCCCAACTTGTTTAGAAAACTCTAAAAACTCAGTTGTAGCAACAATACAAACCGTATGGACACCAAAATCTTCTTCATTGGTATTACAGCACCCGTCCCTAAAAAAGCCTGTCATAGGGTTTGTGCTACATGCAATTAAAGGCTGTCCGAAAACATTCAAATTTTCCATAGTTAGTATAATAATACAAAGTAAAAGTAGTAAAATATCTGTATTTTCTTTCAACTATTACTATTTTTACATTTACTTAAAAGCATGTTAATGATGAAATACATTTACGGTGTATTAATTTTATTTTATGATCTGAATATTTCGGCTGCTAAGAAAATTATAATAAAATAACTTTACTCTCAATGAAATTAGTTCGTTCCACTTTATCTGACGTTCCAATAATAATGGGTTTTATTCATGATGCTCAATTGTATTTGGCAAGCTTACATATAGACCAATGGCAAGACAGTTATCCAGATGATGAAAAAATAAAATTGGACATTAGTAATAACGATAGCTATATAGTTATAGATGATACTGAAACAATTATTGGAACCACTGTTTTTACTACAAAAAAGGAACGCGCATATAAGTCAATTCAAGGAGAATGGATAACCAGCGAAAAAGCAGAGTACGGAGTTATTCACAGACTTGCAGTAGGAGAGAAGTATCGTAAATTAGGACTTGCCCGTTTTGTATTTAAAGAATGTCACAAAAGATTGAAAGAACGAAACATAGGTAGTCTTCGGATTGACACACATGAAGGAAACAAAGGCATGCAGTATTTATTAAAAGATCTTGGATATGTCTATTGTGGTATAATTCTCTTAGAGAGTGGAGATGAAAGATTAGCATTTGAAAAAGTACTTTAGAATAAATCAGAGTTTGGGAAATATATGAGATTGTTATTTATAGCATATTTGTTTTTTGCAGCACAACCACTTTTAGCACAGGATAGTAGAGACTTTTATGGCAGTAATACCTATTTTGAAATTAATACATTAAATGACTCTATCTTTAATCTTAACAAGAGTCGAAATGTTTTATTAGACTCTAAAACACAAGTATTGAGTATGTCAATAAATGACTCAGTTCTTCAGTTT
>CAWUXI010000076.1:0-23517 GCA_963926405.1 uncultured Flavobacteriales bacterium | reverse complement strand
AACCTATCCATTATGGTTAGTAGCCTTTCAAATGATTTTAACTTTTCTTCAATTGTATGCATATATAAATTGTATTTCTCAAAGATAAAAGGAACTCTTCTTATACGAAGTCTATTCTGTCATTTATTTCTACCCACTTTCCTCACTACATTAAAAAAAAAACTACAACCCTAAGTCCATATAAACATCAAGAAAGATTAAATAATATGAAATGATCTTTAACAAAGTATGATTTTAAGATGTCCGAAGATATTCCAAATTTGTATTTTTACCGTAATGCCCTTATATAGAAATATAATCTTATGTCTTTTGTTGATTATCGCAAGTATCTTTTCATTTGCTCAGGAAGAAAAAACCATTGCTTTTCAAATCAGTTCAGAACAGGGTCAATTTATACCGCACAAACCAGCTCTAAACTACCTTATCAAAGGAAAATCAATAGGACTAGAGTTATCAATTGAAACCAGAAAAAAAGATTCAATCAGATATGGCTTAACCGCTTCCATATTAAACTCAGGAAATCCTGAAGTTATTGGATTAGTATATGGCTTAAATGGATTTACTTCTTTCCCGTTAACTAATAAAGAAAATGGGATGAGATTCAAAATAGGTATTGGTATCGGTTATGTCCAAAAAATATTTGATGCGAATACAAATAATAGCAACATAGTAATTGGAAGTCATGTCAATACCAAAATTGTATTTCGAGCCGAAAAAGAATTTATTCTATCGGAAAGTAACCATTTAAATTTAGGCGTTGGGGTTTGTCATTTCTCCAATGGAGCGTATCAAACTCCAAACCTTGGCATAAACTTTCTATTATTAAACTTAGGGTATTCATACATAAAAACAAAACCTCTAGAAAAACAAAAAAAACTCTTAAAAATCAATTATACTCCTGACAGAAAATGGTTATACTCTGTTATATTATCCGGAGGAATTAGAGAAAACCCCAGCCCGCTAAGAGAGAAATACCCGATCATCAATTTATGCAATCGAATTAATTATGCTAACAGTGCTAAGAATAATTTCACAGGAGGAATTGACTTCACTTACAACCCCGGAATTTTACATCGATCGCACATAGCTTTAGATGTTTCCCCGCTGCAAAGTGGAATATTTATAGGTAATGAGCGAAATTTTGACAGAATAACATTTGGAGTCGACATGGGGGTTTATCTCTTTAATCAGAATATGAAAAGTTTAATCTACCATCGCGTTGGTATTCATTATCAATTAAGCAATAAAATAAAAATGCTGTTACAATTGAAATCACATTGGGCAGTGGCAGAAGCATTTGAATTTGGCATTAAATACAGCATAAAATGATACGGATTATTCTCATATCTTTAATCTTGTTCATTGGTTGTAAAAAGCCGAATCAAAGATCCTGCTGGAAAGGAGCAGGGAAAATGGTTTCTGAAATAAGGGAATTACCAAACAAAACGATCATCAACATATTTAACGATGCAGATATTACCCTAATACAAGATAGCTTGAACTATGTTGAAATCGAATCATATTCCAACCTTGTTTCGTTCATCGAAATAAATACCATCGACACAGCAACAGAAATTAGAAACTTAAATAGGTGTAATTTCATAAGAGATAAAAACATTGAAAATACAGTCACCATTCATTACAGCAACATTGAAATACTTAACCTATATGGGACTGGTAAAGTTATTTTCATAGGTGAAATTATTCAGGACAAGCTAGAAATAAACAGCTATGACGCCAGAAGTGAATTCACTTTAAACATTTCCTGTCAGCGACTTGAATGCTCTTTTATTGAAGGAAGTGTCAACGCAAATATTAGTGGATCTAGCGACTCAACTTATATTTATCAATCAAAACACAGTATTGTTAATGCAGCCAATTTAACAAACTCCTATCTTCATTTTTCCAATAGAAGCACAGGAGATGCCCATGTTGGGCCTACAAATATTTTAGCCGTAGAATTGCTCGATGTTGGAAATATTTACTACGCAGGAAATCCTAGCTTAATAATATTAGCCGATATTGGCCTAGGGGATGTTATATCTGAATGATTCTCTGATTTATTCATAAAGATAGAAAATGGTATTTCAAAGTTGCAGATTATAAGGCGGATAGAGAAATCTATTTTGCAGGTCGTAATTCTATAGAAAAGTGGAATAAATCAGTTAAGAAACATAAAGTGCACTAATCCTTGATATATGGATAACTAACATTTGTAAGAAATAGAGCATGACCTGGAACAGATGTCCCTGCTTCTCCTCTATCTTTATTTTCTATAATTTTTTTAAACTGATCGATTGAAACTTTTCCAAGCCCCACTTCGATCATAGTACCAACAATTGCTCTCACCATATTCCGAAGGAACCTATTGGCAGTTATTTCAAAAACGATGGATTGCTCTTCCATCCTCCATTGCGCCTTTTCAATGACACAATTATTTGTTTTCGTATCAGTATTTACTTTACTAAACGAGGTGAAATCATTATAATTCAACAGAAATCCACAGGCTTTATTCATAGAATCAAGGTCTAATTTTCTTGAATTATAATAAGAAATATCTGTTAGAAAAGGATTCTTCCTGTGATGAATGTAATATTTATATGTTCGTGAATCTGCGTCAAACCTTGCGTGAGAACCTTCAGGAACATTAAACAGGCGATGCACAACGATATCTTCGGGCAGGAGCGTATTTAACTTAAATACGCATTTATCCAGTTCAAACTGTTCGGTGGTATCAAAATGAAAATAAAATTGCTTTGCATGAACTCCAGTATCGGTTCTACCGCATCCAATACAATTAAATTCAGTTTCCCTAAGAACCACATTAAAAGCTTTCTCTATAACGGATTGAACAGTTATCGCATTGGGTTGTTTTTGCCAACCATGATAATGTTTTCCCTTATAACTTATTTGAGCAAATAGACGCATTTAAACTTATGCTATGAGTTTTTCATTAACTAGGTTAGTAGCTTTTTGAAAAGTTTCCTGTTTAGACAAAAATGAATTATCAATTTCAATAGCATCTTCAGCTTTAACTAAAGGGCTTTCTTTTCGATTAGAATCGTTAAAGTCTCTGGACTTTACATTTTCAATAACATCTTCCAGCGAAACCTCGTGTCCACCCTCCAAGTACTCTTTATATCTTCTAGCTGCTCTGATTTCGATATTGGCAGTTACCCACAATTTTAACTCTGCATCCGGGAAAACTACTGTTCCGATATCCCTTCCATCCATTACAATACTCTTATTCTTTCCTAAATTTTGTTGAAACTCAACTAGTTTTTCTCGAACTTCTTTAATTTTGCTTATAGCACTTACAAAATTCGATACGCGCATTTCTCTGATCTCATCCTCGACCCTTAATCCGTTCAAAAATGTATCTGAATTACCGCTAGTCCTATTGTAATTGAATGATATATTGATTCTACCCAATGCTTCAATTATATCTTCTTTCTTAATATCGGCATCCTTATTTATTATTCCAGTATTTAAACAATAAAGCGTTACGGCTCTATACATAGCTCCAGAATCAATATATACATATGACAATTCTTTTGCTAAGAACTTTGCTAAGGTACTTTTACCACATGCAGAATGACCATCTATTGCTATGACTATTTTCTTCATTTTTTTTTATCAAAAAAAAGCCGTTTACTTCGATTTTAATCGCAATAAACGGCTTTTCATTAAATCATTACAAGACTAAAGCTCTTCTACTTCAATCATTTTAAACGGAAGGTTTATAATTGCTTGGTAATCCTCACCAGCTTCTAACATATCTTCATCATCTTCTTCATAATACCAGTTAACTTTAACCTCGGTACCAGTTAAATTTTCCAATTTTTTGAAAACATCTAATATACATTTTGAAGAACTTGTATTAAAATACTCCAATTGGACATTTACTTCGGTAATTCCTTCTGGCGCTCCTCCATATGATCCAATCCAATCAATAACCGGCTTATAAAATTCTATTGAATTTTCTGGTATAGAACGACCTTTTATTAAAAGCTTTCCCAACCCTTCAAACTTAACAGTTGGTGTTTTTGCTGACCCTTCAATTATTAAACTATCCATTTCTAATTTATTTTTGTACTATTTTTACTATTAATGTGAAGAACGAATATTCTTCGTCTTTTTTAATGAAATCATATGACAATTTCTGACCTGATTTTTTTGCTATATCAATAAAACCTAATCCTCCTCCTCCTTTAGAACTCATCTCTCCATTATTAAGCATAGATTTATAATAGGCTTTCAATTCGTCTATTTCAAGAGTATTTATATAATCTATTCTCCCTCTCAACTTCTCAATATTTTCATTACCTATAAAATTACCCGTAATAATATTGTAATGACCCTTATGACGACTGATCATGAAAATTGCAGATTTCTTTTTTGAAATTTCCTCTTTAGTTCCTATAACTTCAAAATCATCAATATGATGATATAAGTTTTGAAGACATTCGACTAAGACATTAAAAACTTTTTTTCTTGTTTTGGGAGCTTCATCCAAGTCTTCCATCTTGTTCTCCATAATTTGAAGAACTGATGTCAAAAGTTCTGAAGTGATAGAGCCTTTGAACGACAGTAATATATCATTCCTTTCCATGTTATTATATAGACCAAAAACGTCGATCATGCTTATTAGTTATGCTAATTTGTGAACAAATATAGTAATTTGTTCTGTTTCGCCAATACTTTTAAAGAATCTCTTAAAATAAATAATCAAAGGCAATTTAGTCAATCTAATGCAATTGTGTAAACTTTTTCTTCAATAGATATAGTGGCCTCATTATCGCAGCCACTGTTTCCAAAATCAATCACTTGAGGGTTGTTGTCTTTATCGTTTAACTCTGCAATACCTGTTGTTATCCATTTACAGGAATAATCCTTATGCAATTCTTCTGCAAACACCTCGAATTCGTTATTGTACCTACCCGTTAAATTAGCTGTTGATGAAACCAAGTAACTATTATCCAATAAGTTATTAGGTGTTAAAGAACCTTCTATTTGCGTTGAGCGCATATCTGTATCGATATAGATATATTTTTTACCCACCTTTAACTCAAGACTAGAGGTAGTAATTAGCAATGAAAGAGCGCCTGTATTCGTAATTGAAATACCCCCAGATAATCTATTACCGTTAATTTCGAAACCAGCAAAACTACAACTACAATTCGCTCCGGTATTTTCCATAAAACCATAAAGCGTGCATCTAATCACTCCTGATTTATCCCAACCATCATTATCCAAAAAGCCAGATGAGAAATCAATATCAAATATTAAAGGGCTGGCGTTTGAAACGTTTAATGTGTCTCCAGAAATCAAAGTAAAAGACGCGCAAGTATTTAACGAATCAGCGCCAGTAGATAAAGCTAACCTTAACAGCTCTCCCGTTAGGGAAATGGAGCTTACAAGCGGTATTATTGTTTGAATATTATTTGAAATTAACGCAAAATCTTTAGAAGGTTGAATATTCTTTTCCTTCCGTTTTTTACATCCAGAAATAATAATTATAGATAAGAATATTAAAATACCAAAAAATTTCATCAAGGCGAAGATAATAAATTGAAAATCAAAATTTCAACTTATTGTTCATAAAGAGATATATTTGCCTCATAAACATTGTGCAATGGAATGGTTTGAAACCTGGTTTGATTCAGAATATTATCATAAGCTCTATAAAAGCAGAGATGATAAAGAAGCAGAACGATTCATCAATAATTTAATTAATAACCTTCAACTTAATTTAGAATCAACCATTCTTGATTTAGCTTGTGGAAAAGGGAGGCACTCCATTTTTTTAAACGAAAAAGGGCTTAAAACTACGGGGGTTGACCTATCTCCAAATAGTATTTCTTGGGCAAATAAGTTTAAAAATGATAACCTTCGATTTGAAATAAGAGATATGCGTGAATCATTTTGCGAAAGTGAATTTGATGCAATTTTCAACTTATTCACTAGCTTTGGATATTTCGAATCTAAAACCGAAAATGTAAAAGTTCTAAAAGCCATTGAAAACATGCTAAAAGATAATGGTGTGTTCGTTATCGACTTCATGAACGCAAATAAAGTTATTCGTAATCTTGTTCGAGAAGAAACAAAATCTATCGACCACATAAATTTCCTTTTGAGACGTTCCTATGAAAATGGAAACATTATAAAAACCATTGATTTTACTGACAAGGAAAATGATTTTCATTTTACCGAAAAAGTACAAGCATTATTTCTAGAAGACTTTCAATATCTAATTTCGCAAACAAATTTGAAAATAGATTCTATCTTTGGCGATTATAATTTAAATCCATTTGACAAAGACATTTCCGATAGATTGATTATTGTAGGTAGAAAAGAATGAATACTTGGTTAGTAATAAGCGTTTTATTTGGTAGTGTTTCTATAGTCGGAATACTAACACTGATATTCGAGAGCTTTTTCTCCAAAATAAAGCAATACGTCACAACAATAGGCGTTTCATTTGTTTTAAGTCTAATATGCATTCATATTTTACCCGAATTATTTGCAAATAACGCACCCAACTTAGGCGTATACGTATTAATAGGCTTTTTAATTCAAATTATTCTAGAATTATTTTCCAGAGGTATAGAACATGGCCATGTGCACGGACATGAACACAATCATGAAGGAGGAGTAGCTATTACAAATAAAGTTATTTACACACTTTTCTTTGGATTATGTGCACATGCATTTATCGAAGGAATACCTTTATTTATTCTTGAAGAAGCAAATCATCACGGTCATACACACGCACATGCTACTCAAGGAGCCTTATCAACCAAATTTTTCTGGGCAATTTTTTCACATAAAATACCGGTTGCAATTGTTTTGATGCTTTTCTTTATATCAGCAAAAATTAAAAAATCTACCGCATTAATTTTATTCTTCACTTTTGCTTTTATGACCCCCCTTGGAGGTTTAACAGGAACTTTTTTACAGGATAAAAACTGGTTTGATTCTTTAAGCGTTAATCTACTTGCAATTACTTCTGGAATGTTGCTACACATCACCACATTACTGATTTTTGAGGAGTACCATAACAACAAAGACAAGGTTAAAAATATATTTCTCATTATTGGAGGAATTCTTTTAGGCCTTATCATTTTTAGCTAGCATTTTTTTATATTTGCCTCAAATCAAATTTAGATTTATTAAAGAATTTAGAAATGGGAAGAGCGTTTGAATTTAGAAAAGTAAGAAAGATGAAAAGGTGGTCTAAAATGGCCAAAACATTCACTAAAATCGGAAAAGACATCGTAATTGCTGTTAAAGAGGGTGGCTCTGACCCTGAAACTAATGCGAGATTAAGAGCGGTTATGCAGAATGCAAAAACTGCTAATATGCCCAAGGAAAATGTTGAAAGAGCGATAAAAAAAGCTACTGAAAAAGATACTTCCGATTATAAAGAAATTTTATTTGAAGGTTACGGTCCTTATGGAATTGCGATTCTAATAGAAACAGCAACAGATAATAACAACCGCACAGTGGCTAGTATGCGGAATTATTTCACGCATAATGGAGGAAATATGGGCACATCGGGCTCTGTAGAATTCATGTTTGAAAAAAATTGTCACTTCAGTATTCCTAAAGGAGAACTCGATGTGGAAGAATTAGAATTTGAATTGATTGATCACGGCGCTGAAGATGTATTTGAAGATGACGAGAACATAATGATTTATGGTTCTTTCGAAAATTTTGGATCACTCCAGAAAGAGCTTGAAAATAAAGGACATGAAATTCTATCTTCAGGATTTGAAAGAATACCAAGCAACACCACAAAGCTGTCGGAAGAGCAAGAAGCTGAAGTTGAAAAGTTGTTGGAAAAATTTGAAGATGATGAAGATGTACAAAGCGTTTATCACTCCATGGACTAATTATTACAACCTGCCTTGTAAAGTTTCTACCATTACATGGTAGAAAGGTTTCTTCAGCATTTTAGATTTAAGCCAACAATAAAAAGAGGAGGCTATCAAATCTTCTTGATCCACTGGCCAGCGCTCTAAGGTCTCATTAACACTATCATTAAACTCTTTTGAAGACACCCAATAAGGCTTATCTATACATACTCTGATAAACTTAAGAAACGTAGCTACTCTACTATAAATAGGCAACTTCAGAATTGCTGCATGCCGTTTCTCTAATGATTTAATTCGACTCATTGCAATTTCGACATTACCTCTTTCATACAAATTCAATATCTCACCTAAATTCTTACGTAAAACCCACTCTTTACCCATTTTTTTCTCTAGCCATTTGTCACTATTTTCAATCGAATAAATAATTTTATTTGATTCTTTATATTTTTCAAGCTCAAAATAATAGACTCCCAAATTGATTTTCATATTCAATACATCTTTGACTGAAAGGATATCTTCATACAAGTTAAGTGCTTCTTCAATAACGCGTATAGATTCTTCAACGTTACCCTCTATATTCTGAACAGTAGCATACAGCAATAAATACTTTGGGTAAAATTTTCGAGAATAGGATTTACCATACTTTGCTATATCTTTTTTAAATAATATCAAATACTTTGAAGACTCCTTAAATTTCTTATTTCGATACAAGATGTGCGCTATCATGTACAATATGTTTAATTTATAGAAATAATCTTTTTTCTTAAAACCAACACTATTTTCAATTTGATTATAGCTTTCTATGACCAAAGGTTCGAATTTGTAATATTCTTTTTTCGCTAGAACGGAACTTCTAACAATTGCTAATAAATTATGGATTATTTTAGGTCTTTCTAGCGCCGCATTATATAAATCATATTCATACATAACTTTTGTTACCTCTTTCTGTATTTCAATAGCTTTGCCATCTAAGCGATATTTATCTAATTTTATCTGTAATATCGCATTAGCAATATTTGCTCGTTCGTCCTCATCCGCCAAACCTTTATTGGTTTTCCATTTTTCAATAATTTCTTCAATCTTAGGAGCATACTTGCTGTTTGCATTTTCTATTTGAACATTCAATATATTATCTAGTAAATCAAATTGCTCGTTATTTTGTGCCAACTGCTCACTTTTAATTAAGTATATCCAACCTACTCTATCGTTATCGTTTTCGAATAAAAACCTCGACAAAGTAAGCAATCCCATTATTGAAGAAGCTGATGAGGTATCCTCATCAATTCGTTTAACAATAATAAAATCTGTTAAATGCTTCAACAACCGTTTACGAATAGAGTGATATGCATTCATGTTTAACTCGTTATAGAGTCGTTTTACTATTTCCTTTGCTGGATAAGATTTTGTTTCACACAAAATTTCAAACAGCTCTAAATCCTTTCGATTCTTTCTACTTCGCTGACGGTTAATAAAAGAGCGAAACTCTTTTTTATCATCACTATTCAACAAATGAATGATATCTTTTACGTTATCTACGTACATATCTATAAAATACGTATTTCAATATATAAAAACCTAATTTAAAGGAATAAATAAATCAAAAATACATATGAAAAATACGTATATTAAAAAATACACTATTTTTAACGTGACCAAAGCTCTACATTCGAACAATAAATAAAGCTGATAGAATTACATTAGCTGCAATACAAATTCAATGATAGCAATATACATAATAGTAGGCTTAACAGTAATATTCATTGCTTTTCCTACTAAGTCAATTCGTTTTATTGTTCGAATGTTTGGAAAATTATTATTCAAAACTAAAATAGAAGGAACCGAAAATATTCCAAAGAAAAGTGGTGCACTGCTAATCGCTAACCATGTTTCATTTCTAGATTTTATTTTAATCGCAATCGCGGTTCCAAGAATGGTGCGCTTTGTTATGTATAGAGATATCTACGAAAAAAAATATTTAAACTGGATATTAAAGAAAATGAACATGATTCCAATTTCTCCAAGAGGAGGAGCAAACAACCTAGACGATTTTAACAAACTTTGCCAGGACGAAATTAATGCAGGACATGTTGTTGTAATATTTGCAGAAGGTACCGTAACAAGAAACGGACATCTATTAGAATTTAAAAGAGGTTTGGAACATATTGCTGAAGGAATAGAGGCTCCAATTATTCCAATTCATATGGAAGGTGTAATTGGCACACCACTCTCCTTCGCCATACACAATAAAAAAGCAACAGCTTTTAAACCAAAATTCTTGCGAAAAAAGGTGTTTATAAACATCGGAAAACCCATGCCTACTCAATCCACCGCATTTCAGGTTAGACAAAAAATTCAGGAAATAAATGCTGAAACACTCTACAATAGAATCGAAGTACACAATCAGCTTGCTGAACACCTACTTAAACTGAAGGGAGAAAGAGTCTTATTTGTAAATGACCTTGGAGATAAGTTAACCGCTGAAGACTTGAGGAAAAGAGTCATTACAGCAGCTATTCGATTAAAAAAAATGGTGAAAAGTCATGATAAAATAGGTGTCCTTTTGGAAAATAATTTCAATATGCTCATCTGTATTTGTGCCCTTAATCTGATAGGAAAAACACCAGTCCTTTTGAACTTAGATTTTTCTGATGATCAACTAAAAGAAATTATCCACGAATTTGGAGACATTCCATACATTGTAAATGGCAAGAAACAAAAGCTAGACATAAAAAACACCCTTGATTCAAATATTTTATTCAATAAGCAAGGAAAGCTTAGAAAGGCCATCGCCCTGTTTTTAAAAACCATCCCAAATTCAACAGCATTATTTTTTCTTGGAAACAAGGTTAATAAAATGAGTGATGCTATTTGCATTCCCAACTTTGAAAAAGGTGGATTACAAATTGAAAGTATCAGCCATCAAAATTTAATCGGACAGACGTATTCTTTGAAACAAGTTCACAATATCTCGAATTATGGGTTTTTACTGAACTTAAACAACCATAACTCAAGTATTTCCTTTATCACAAATTTAATTTTACCAATAATCGCTAAGACTAAATCTGTAATCTATAATAACCATAAATCGATTTGCCCTCCAATTGAATATTGCAATACAATAATAGGCAACACAAACCAAGTGGAAGAACTATACAAAAATTTCCAACTAGAAAACTGGGACAATGTAAAATATATTATTACAACAAATCAAACGTTTTCTCCGGAAATACAAAAAGCGTTAACTGAAAAATTAAATATCTCAATATTTAAAGGAATGGGGAAAATTGGAATTGCTCCAATAATCACTATAAACACTCCAGATTACGAAGGGAAAGATATTGCTGGAAAGTTGCTAAAACAACAAGCAAATGACGATTCATCGGTAGGAAGACCGCTTCCTGGATTGGCAATAAAAGTAATACACCCTGATAATGAGAAGATAGAAATGGGCGCCAACGAAATAGGCCGAATTTTCTTAAAAGGAATATTACTTTCGCAAACTGAAAAATCTGCTCCTGAATGGATGAACAGTGAAATGATTGGATCAGTGGATGAAAAAGGATTTCTAACAGTAGTATAACTAATCAACTTCTGGCCTGCTAAACCTACAAGATCCCTTTCGTGCCCATAGCATATAACCTAATCCTAATGTCAATTTCAATTCCTCTAAGGATTGAGCTGAAATATCACTAAAATGTTTACCTCTTTGGTACTTCACATTTACAAATACATTAAAGTATTTATTTGCAAAGAAGTTCATGCCAGCATTAAATGAAAACAATTTGTTTAACGCTGACTTAAAAGATGACAATGCTAAACCCTCTGCAAACTACATTCGAACAAAACAGAACCATACAAAATAATAAAATAAATGCTCTTTTCATATTAAATTATTTAAATTGTAACTTAAATAAAATCAGATTATAAACGCTTATTCCTACATTATTAATTTACCCTTACTCTTCTAAACAACATATTATTAACAAGGCTTAACATTCATTAATGAGTATTTTGGTTATATTGTATGCATGAAGTATATAACTAAAGGGGTGGTGTTTTTACTTTACTCATTGGAGATTTTAATTCTGCTTCTAAGCACATATTTAACGATTGCACTTATAGGGGCATTCTTCCCTATAAATACGGACTATAATTCTGAAAACGGAGAAATTGAAATATTCGTCTCTTCCAATGGCGTTCATACAGATTTATGTCTTCCAGTTAAGACTGCTTTCATTAATTGGACTGAGTTTATTGACCCTAAAACCTTCAGAGGAATCAATCAAAGCCCTAAATTCATATCCATTGGATGGGGAGATAAAGGCTTCTTTTTAGACACTCCAGAATGGAGTGACCTCAAACTATCAACTGCACTCAATGCTGCTTTTCTGCCCAGCTCAACCGCCATGCATGTAACCTATTCATCGAGAAAACCTATTGAAGGCCAAAGCGTTAAAAGATGTGTAATTACAAAAGAAAAATATACTGAATTGATTGAATTTATTAAGCAATCATTTGTGATAAATCCAGATAGTACACCACAATTAATCCCCAATGCTGGATACAAATCTATGGACAATTTTTATGAAGCTAAAGGAAGTTACTACCTTTTCAGGACTTGTAATACTTGGACAAACGATGCTTTAGCAATTGCAGGTGTTCGAACCGCAGCTTTAGCCCTTTCTGAAAATGGAATTTTAAGGCATTTATAATTCAACTATTTTAAGCGTGCAATTACTTTCTCACAAGCTTATAACTCTTGCGTTTATCTCCTGTCTTTACTAAAAAAGTATAAACCCCTATCGGCAAGTGACCGAGGTCAATCGTTTCTGATAAATAATTATCTACTTTTTCTACTAACCTACCCTCAACGTTATAAATTTCATATACAAACTCGCTTCCAATTTCAACGTTCAAAATATTTATAACAGGATTAGGATAAACTTTCCAATCGCTGTAGAATTCACTTTCTATCGAGGTAGTATTGATCGTATCCAAATATTTAATTTCAGTTACTGCACCCGATCTTTCTACAGCTTTAAATATTGGCGCCCCACTCCCTGGCTCAAACCATTCGTAAATATTTTCTATTGGCCTATCGATGTTCGTTCCAAACCCAAACTGATCTACATATAAGGTATCTCTTTGATATAAAGTAGTTCTAACTCTAATTGTATTTGAATAAGAAGCATAAGGAGTTGTAATATTACCCCAACCGTCAACCTCAACTTTTCGCCTTATCCATTGCCCATATGCACCCAAAGTTGGAATAGCTAAAATGTAATATGCAGTTGTCGAATCGGCAGTACCAAATGTCATAGACAAAGGATAAACTTGGTCTATTGTATCATATTTAACAGATGCTGGAAGTCCGTTTATATTAGCTCCAAAACCTACTTTTTGTAGCGAATTGGAATCAACCTTAAAATAATCATACACGTCCGATATTGTAATTTGTCCAAAAGCATCTAATGACTGACCTATTAATGCATAATCTGCCTTATGATCAGGATATTGAAATATATTATTGAAATACAATTGATATGCAAATGGAGTTGAATTAACAGCTACAACTTCCAATGTATCTTGATTTAAAACAGTAAGTGCAGAATTATCCCAAGAATAATTTGATCCAGTCAAAGACACATCTATCAATAAAAAATCTGGGCTTGAACTATAAAAATACATTTCACCACTTTGAAGCATATCTGTATCGGTAATATTTATTTGCGCTGTGTAAAAAAAAGGAAAAAGAAAAACGAGAGATAATATTCTATACATACTTAATCTTTATTATTAGAAATCCTTCCAAATATAAGGATTCATTAGTAATTCATTTTGTAGCTTTGAATAATAAATTAAATTTTAAGGAGTTTTAATAGCTTTAATCATGATGAGATATTTATTTATAAGCCTAATTATTTGCTTTTCTTCAACTTTTAGCTTTGGACAAAAGGACACAACTACCAACACTTTAATTCAATTTAGTGGAGTAGTTGTTTCTGGTGACAGCCTACAAGCAGTGCCCTTTTGCCATATTATTGATAAATCGGTTGGAAGAGGTACAACGTCTGATTATTTTGGATATTTTTCGTTTGTTGCAAATAAGGGGGATACAATTATTTTCTCTTCTGTCGGATACAAGAAAGCTAATTTTATTATTCCAGATACACTCAACACCAATAAATACTCTTTAATTCAAGTAATGTACAAGGACACTATACTGCTTCAAACTGCAAATATATATCCTTGGCCTTCTAAGGAGCAATTTGCTGAAGTCTTTGTAAATGCAGACATCCCAAACGACGATTATAAAAGAGCAAAAGCCAACTTGGAAAGAGCATCTTTAAAGGAGAGAGCGGATGCTACTCCTATGGACGGCGCCATGAATTATAAATGGCAAATGCAACAGTACCAAAGTAAGCTATACTATGCTGGACAAGCTCCTCCTATCAATTTGTTAAACCCAATAGCATGGTCTAAATTTATTAAAGCCTGGAAAAACGGGGAATTTAAGCGACAAGACTAGCTAATCAGATACATGAAAATTCCCTTATCCATTTTTCTTTTCCTGCTGATTTGTAATTTTAAAATTAGCGCTCAAACCACCGCAAAAATAAAGGGAACGCTTTACAATCAATTCGAAGAACCTGTGGTGGACGCGAACATTGTTCTGACAGGAACATCAAGAGGTACCGTAACCGACGAAAATGGAAAATTTAGCATCACAGTTCCGGCGAATGAAAAAATTATCATAAAATATAGCAGTGCCCAATACTGGAGCAGGAAATCAACATATATATTGTTTGAAAATGAGACGAAAGAGGTCAGAATCACTCTGAATTCAAGAACTTTTTCAGAACATATAGTAACCTTCAAAGACCCAGGAACTGGAGCCATCGGATATTTCAAGCCAATCCCCCCCTCAGAAATAACTGGAATCGGTGAAAATATAGAACAAACATTAAAATTTGGAAATTTTGGAGTTTCGCAAAACAATGAACTTTCTGCTGGATATAATGTTCGGGGAGGAAATTTCAATGAAAACCTAATATACGTCAACGACATTGAAGTCTACCGCCCTTTTTTGGCGCGTTCCGGGCAGCAAGAAGGATTGAGCTTCATTAACCCATACATGGTAAGTGATATACTTTTTTCTGCTGGTGGATTTGACGCTAAATATGGAGATAAACTTTCTTCCGTTTTGGACATCACTTATTCTGAAGCGAATACTCCAAATGAGTTTAAAGGCACTTTTACTTCTAGTTTATTAGGAGCTGCTGCTCATGTTGAACAAAACGTATCTTCTCGATTTAACTTTATTACCGGGATTCGATACAGAACTAACTCATACCTATTAGGAGCATTAGACACGAAAGGAGAATACAAACCTACATTTATTGATTACCAAGGTATGTTCAATTTCCTGTTAACAGAAAAAACAAAGCTTTCCATCTTTGGAACGTATTCTAAAAACAAATTTAGAGTTGTTCCAGAAAGTAGAGAAACAAATTTTGGAAGTATCAATGAAGCGCTGCGATTTACCGTTTTTTATGAGGGGCAAGAAATTACGCAGTTTGAAACCTATATGGCCGCAGCTTCTTTGACGCATAAGCCAAATGAATTGCTCACTTTAAAATTTATTTCTTCTATTTATCAAACGCATGAAACAGAAAGTTTTGATTTATTGGGTGAGTATAAGTTAGACGAATTAGAAAGAGATTTAGGGAGTGACGAGCTCGGTGAAGTTGCTTTTAATAGAGGAGTTGGCGCATTTTTAAATCATGCACGAAATGAATTAAACGCAACTGTAGCTAACGTCTACCATAAAGGGACCTTTAAATCAGGAAAACATAAAATTCAATGGGGAGCTAAATACCAACATGAAATAATCAATGATAAAATTAGTGAATGGAATCAGGTTGATTCTTCTCGTTTTAACATTCCTCATCCACAAGATTCTGTTGGGTACATTGACCCAACAGCACAGCCATACCAATACCTTGCATTAAGCAGTGTTGTTAAGTCCAAAAATGACTTACAGTCTAACCGCCTTTCTGGATACATTCAAGATATGTATCGAATATCAATTCCGAAAACTATTTATTTCGAAGATTCAGCAAGATTAAAAGACACCACATATAGCATAAAAGACACCATTGAAACAAGTAGTTATTTCAGTATGACGGGTGGTCTAAGAGCACATTATTGGGATTACAATGATCAATTGGTCGTTTCGCCAAGAATTAGCTTCAATTTTCGACCTGCTTGGTTCTATGTTCGTGAAAATGAAATTTATAGACGAAATGTAAGCTTTCGTTTTGCCACCGGGTATTATTATCAGCCCCCTTTTTACAGAGAGACTAGAAATCTACAAGGAGTAATCAATCCTGAAATAAGAGCACAGAAATCTATACACTTTGTTTTGGGAAGTGACTATACCTTCTTTATGTGGAAAAGGCCTTTCAAATTAGGCGCTGAAACATATTACAAACATTTAACCGACATTATTCCTTACGAAATTGATAACGTTAGAATTCGTTATTATGGCGAAAACAACGCTAAAGGGTATGCTACTGGTGTTGATTTAAAAATTAACGGTGAATTTGTCAAAGGAATTGAATCCTATGCTTCCTTATCGTACATGAAAACACAGGAAGATATTTTAGACGATTATTTTTATGATTATTACAATTCTGATGGAGAAGAGATAGTCACAGGATATACTGCGAACGATATTGCTACTGATAGCATTCGAACAGAACCTGGATATATACCAAGACCTTCAGACCAGCGGGTATCTTTTGCTCTATTTTTTCAAGACAGAATGCCAGAAGAATGGAATACTGAAAAAGTAAAATGGAGCACGTTAAAAGTTAATTTAACTGTTGTGTTCGGAACAGCTTTGCCTTATGGACCTCCGGGTCAAGACAGATACAAAGACACCTTACGATCATCACTTTACAAAAGAGTTGACATTGGGTTTAGTAAAGAATTTTTGACAGACAAAACAAAGCACAAAGATGGGTCTTTATGGAAAAAGATTGATAAATTGTGGCTCTCATTGGAGGTATTTAATCTTCTTGACATTTCTAATACCATAAACTATAATTGGATTAAAGATGTATCCGGAAGACAATATGCTATTCCGAGTTTTCTGACTTCTAGAAGATTGAACTTGAAATTAGTTGCGCAATTTTAACCTGCAATCACGGGGGCTTTAAAATAAATGAAGTCGA
Organism: uncultured Flavobacteriales bacterium; assembly: GCA_963926405.1. Lineage (GTDB taxonomy): Bacteria > Bacteroidota > Bacteroidia > Flavobacteriales_D > Parvicellaceae > CALSMU01. Next base: position 6,401 of record CAWUXI010000076.1, on the reverse strand, counting down.
AAAATAAACAGCTTTCCATGCGTCATTTAGAAGAAGTGACGAAAAAAATGAAAACACTTAAATATGGAAGGCCATTTTTATTTTATTCCTTACCTTTAACCCCTAATTATATTTCTATGCAAGAAATTACCATTTCTAAACATTCCCCGAGAGAGAGAGGAACTTTCGAAGAAATTCGGGTATCAAAAAGAATAGAAAAAAACTATGAAGTTGCAGTTGGCGTTAAATTGAAAATACGAGAATAACATGGGAAATTCAAAAACATTAATTCTATCTACCACGCAGGTAGAGCAAAAAATTCAAAGAATTGCACATCAAATTTTAGAGAAAAATTACGATGAAAAAGAAATTGTTTTAATCGGAATAGCGAACCGAGGCTATTTGCTCGCTGAAAAAATAAACACTACTCTTCAAAATATTACTGAAATAAAAGTAACATTACACAAGTTAAAACTGCACAAAGACAAACCGCTAGACAACGATGTATATTTTTCTGCAGATTTAGATTATTTGAATAATAAATCAATTATTCTTATTGATGATGTATTGAATTCTGGCAGAACCCTTATTTATGCTACACGTTATATTTTGGAATCCGATATAAAATACTTAACCACCGTTGTATTGGTTGACAGAAAACATAGAAAATTCCCAATCAAAGCTAATTTTGTGGGTCTTACGCTTTCTACAACACTTCAAGAACACATATCCGTCGACTTTAAAGAAGATGGAATTGAAGTGTTTTTGGATTAAATAGACTTTCTAAACTTTATTTACAGAAAATTTAACACTCTTTAACAAGCAAAACTGACTTGTAAATAAGATTATTTCTAAACTTTGCAACTCGATAAAAAACCTATTTTTACGTACGTTTAAAATTAAATAATAATTAATGGAAAATAATGATACCACACCGTCGGCTCCTTCACTTATAGAGCCTAACGTAACTTCTATTAAAACAGACATCCAAGCGTTAAACGAATTGATACAAAAAGAAAGTGCATTCCTTGATTTGGTAACATTAGAGATGAGAAAGGTCATCGTTGGGCAACCCCACATGATCGAGAGCCTTTTGATTGCTTTATTAGCAAATGGTCATATTCTATTGGAAGGTGTTCCGGGATTGGCAAAAACATTAGCGATTACAACTTTAGCCAAAACAATCAACGCTGACTTTAGCCGAATTCAATTTACACCAGATTTGTTACCTGCAGATTTATTAGGCACAATGGTATATAATCACAATAAGGAGGAATTCATTTCTAAAAAAGGACCCATTTTCGCTAACTTTATATTGGCAGATGAAATCAACAGAGCTCCTGCTAAAGTTCAAAGTGCATTATTGGAAGCCATGCAAGAACGACAAGTTACGATTGGTGACACCACTTTTAAACTTGATGAGCCATTCCTAGTAATGGCGACACAAAACCCAATTGAACAAGAAGGTACTTATCCGCTTCCAGAAGCTCAAGTCGATCGTTTTATGTTGAAAGTTGTATTGGATTACCCAAAGAAAGAGGAAGAGCAAATGATCATTAGAAACACCGTTTCTAAAGAAGGTTTCCCTACTCCAAACGTAGTTATCGATACGAAGGCAATTATAAAAGCGCGTGAAATTGTAAAGCAAGTTTACATGGATGAGAAAATTGAAAAGTACATTGTCGATATAGTTTACGCAACTCGAACGCCTAAAGACTACAACCTTGAGGATTTAGAAGCTCTTATTGAATTTGGAGGGTCTCCAAGAGCAAGTATTGCCTTAGCAATGGCCTCAAAAGCATACGCTTTTATTAATAAAAGAGGATATGTAATTCCTGAAGATGTAAGGAGAGTTTGCCATGACGTACTAAGACACAGAATTGGGTTAAGTTATGAAGCGGAAGCCGAAAACGTTAATACAGAAACCATCATTAACACTATTTTAAACAAGATTGAAGTTCCTTAGAATTGTACAAAGTATAAAGTATTAAGTTCCTTAAAATACTTTGTACTTAATACTTTATCCTTTGTACATAAAATTAAAAATGGATACAAAAGAACTTTTAAAAAAAGTACGCAAAATTGAGATTAAGACAAAAGGGCTTTCATCTCAAGTTTTCTCTGGTGAGTATCACTCAGCATTTAAGGGAAGAGGCATGGCTTTTTCTGAAGTTCGAGAATACATGCCAGGTGACGAAATTCGTACTATAGATTGGAATGTAACTGCTCGTTTTAACCGCCCGTACGTTAAAGTATTTGAAGAGGAAAGAGAACTAACTGTAATGTTAATTGTTGATATTTCCGCTTCGGAATCTTTTGGAACAAAAGAAATGCTAAAGCGTGAAATAATTGCGGAACTTTGTGCTGTATTAGCTTTTTCTGCAACACAGAACAATGATAAAATTGGGTTAACACTTTTTACTGATCAAATAGAATTATATGTTCCTCCGAAAAAAGGAAAGAAGCATATTTTGAGAATCATTCGAGAGTTAATAGAATTTCAACCAACGGGTAAAAAGACAGATATAAAAGAGGCGCTTCGTTATTTCACTAATATGGTAAAAAAGAGAAGTATTGCATTTATTGTTTCTGATTTTATGGATGATAATTTTGAAGACGCTTTGAAAGTCGCCAATAAAAAACATGATATCGTCGCACTAAAAATTGAAGATGAAATTGAAAATGAGATTCCCAATGTTGGATTAATTCAATTGAAAGATAATGAAACAGGGCAAACCAAATGGATTAACACTTCCAGTAAAAAAACAAGAACAAAATACAAAGCAAACGCAATCAAAAGAAACAGAGAACTAAAAGAAATTTTCAGAAAAGCAGGTGTTGATTACACAACGATAGCTACAAATCGCCCTTACATAATACCATTAATGAACTTGTTTAAACAAAGATGAAGTACTTTCTTAACATTTTATTATTGTTTATTGTTGGTTTTGGATTCGCTCAAAATCAAACCAATTTTAGCTTAGTCGCCAGTAAAAACAAGCTGCTAATTGGTGAGCCTGTGCAAGTAAGTCTGTTATTTCAATATTCTACAGACATTGACCCAAGTAAAATTGGATTTCCGGTAATTTCGGATTCGACGGCTTTAGGAGAAGCAGTTGAAATTTGGGATATTAGACCACCTAAAGAAAGATCATCTCGAGACAACATAGGAGATATACAAATGTACTTCGAACAAGATTTTACAATTACGAGCTTCGATAGCGGAATGGTAGAAATTGGGCCAATAAGCGCATTGGTTGGTGATGATTCAGTTCATTCGAATGTTATTTCCATTCTATTTCTTCCTGTTGTTGTAGATACTACTCTTGATTTTAAAGACATAAAAGCACTTGTTGAAGACCCTTTTACAAATTGGGAAAATTTTAAAATGTGGTTTGAAAATAATTGGCCTTGGGTAACCGCTATAATTGTAGCCATTCTGGCAACACTTATAATTATTCGAAAAAGAAGAAGAAAACCAGAAAAAATTGTTTCTGCACCTCAAATTCCATTGCCAACAACACTTCTTGAAAAACTCCAATCGATTGAACAAGAAGAACTCTGGCAGAACAATAAGCATAAATTATATTATTCAAAATTAACTGACATAATTTGGCAATATATTGAATATCGCTATGGGATTCCTACATTCGAAAAAACCAGTAATGAAATTCTTTCTAAATTAAAGTTAAAAGCAATTTCAGAAGATCATCACATTTTAATTAGCAAGCTATTCATACTAGCAGATATGGTTAAATTTGCAAAGACACTGCCTTCTCCACAAGAAAATGAAGAAGCAATAATTATTGTCCGAAAAACAATTCAAGACACGCGAAATGACTTGAAAAAAAAACCTGAAAAAAATCAAAATTAAATTGAGAATTTTTGATACATATCAATTTGCTAATGCAGAAATTCTGTGGGGATTATTAGTACTTCCTGTTATTATATGTTGGTATTTTATTACTCAAAAAAATAAAGCAGCCACTCTAGCTACTTCGAGTTATAAACAAATAAGCAATATTAGTAGTGGGTTCTTACCCAATTTACATCATCTATTTTTTGGCACAAAAACCATTGCAATTGGTCTCTTTATTATCGCCTTAGCTAGACCACAAATAAATGCAAATTCTGATTCTTACACAGAGCAGTTTAGTGAAGGAATAGACATAATTGTAGCAATGGACGCTTCCGGAAGTATGTTGGCTACTGACTTTGAACCGGATAGATTTCAAGCTTCTAAAAGTGTCGCGAAGGATTTTATTGCGAAAAGAAAAAATGACAGAATTGGACTAGTAGTTTTTCAGTCTGAAAGCTACACGCAATGCCCTCTTACCAGTGATAATAGAATTGTGCTAGAGTTATTGGATGAAATGCAAAGAGATGTTGTTCCTGATGGAACTGCCGTTGGGATGGGACTCGCAACAGCTGTAAATCGTCTAAGAGAAAGCACCGCGCCAAGCAGAGTAATTATTCTACTAACAGATGGAGTAAATCGAAATGGAAAAATCCATCCATTAACTGCTGCAGAAATGGCAAAAGAATTTGGAATTCGAGTGTATACTATTGGTGTTGGAACAAACGGAAAAGCTAGAATGCCTGTTGGAATTAATCCAATTAACAATAAATATGTTTACGACATGGTAGACGTAGAAATCGATGAAGAAACGCTTACAGATATAGCGTCTATGACAGGAGGTAAATATTTTCGCGCTACAGATAACGATAAGTTAAAATCAATATATGATGAGATAGATTTATTAGAAACGGAAAAAATTAAATCAATAGAATACGAAGTAGATTTACCCGAAAAAAACCTACTTTTTTTATTAATAGGTTTAGGCCTTATATTATTCGAATTTCTTGCTAAATCAACCATTTTAAAAGGTATTTCTTGAGTCAACTATATAAATATCGATACAATACAAGTACTGCAGTGATTGTAATTGCAGTATTCGAAACCCTCTTTTGGTGCATTGGATATGCTACGTATTATTATGTTACAGAAGAAGTGCCTGAATTTCGATTTGAAAATGAATGGGCGCTCTATTTGCTAAGTGTAATTCCTTTTATGCTCCTTCTATTTTTCTGGGTAATCTCGTGGAAAAACAAAGCTATAAACAGATATGCAGATAAGCAGCTACTACCCTCTATATTTGGCGGATACTCCACCGGGAAGTCATTAATCAAATTTATACTACTACGTTTAAGTGTTTCTTTTTTAATAATTGCCATGGCAAATCCCCAATATGGTGAAAATGAAAAAGATGTAGAAAGTAAAGGGATTGACATCATGCTTGCTATTGATGTCAGTAACTCTATGCTAGCCGAAGATTTATCGCCTGGTTATAGTCGGTTAAAAATCTCTAAACTTTCGATTGAAAAACTAATAGACAAATTGCATGGTGATCATATTGGAATTGTTGTTTTTGCTGGGAGTGCATTTAAACATCTGCCAATAACTCCTGACTATCATGTTGCTAAAACGTTTACCCAGAATATAACCACAGGAATGATGTCGGCACAAGGAACTGACATAGGATTAGCAATAGACGAGTGCATGACATCATTCAATTTTGACAACGGAGCCAATAAAACAATTGTTGTATTCTCAGATGGAGAAGACCATGAAGCTCAAGGCATTATTGCTGCTGAAAAGGCAAGCGAACTGGGAGTTGTTGTTCATACAATTGGAATGGGAACAACAATTGGTGTACCTATTCCAATTTATAATAATGGTAAAAAGACGGGGAACAAAAAAGATGAAAAAGAGAATACTGTCTTAACAAAATTAAATGAAGAGAATTTAATCAACATAGCTAACGCTGGCAAAGGCTCTTATACCAGAGCAAATGGGATGAGCATTGGTTTAGAAGGTTTAATTAACCAAATAAACACGATAGAAAAATCTACTTTAAGTAGCGAGAAATACACTGGTTATGAAGATCAATTTCAACCTTTTCTAGCAATAGGTTTATTACTGTTATTGATAGAGCTTTTCATTAATGAAAAGAGAACTAAAATGGCAGATAAAATTAAATTATTCCAAGAAACATGACATTGAATCTTAAATATATTGCCTTGTTTATGCTATTTGCTTTTGTAATATGCACTTCAGTTGCTCAGACAAAAGAGAAATTCAACTTAAATAAAGGAATTGAAGCTTATAAGAATGGAGATTACGGAACTGCACAAGGAAAATTCGAGAAGGCATATAAAGAAAATAGCACATATAATGGAGCCTTATATAATGCAGCTAACTCTGCATATAGAAATGGTGATTTTGAAAAAGCAACAGAATACTATGAGCAATACGCGGAAACTCTAGAAAGTAAAAATGACAAAGCTAAAGCATACCATAATTTAGGAAATGTTTTTCTAAAACAGGAAAAGCTGAAAGAAAGTATTGATGCATATAAAAA
>CAWUXI010000075.1:0-2829 GCA_963926405.1 uncultured Flavobacteriales bacterium | reverse complement strand
GATTGATTTACTGCTTATAAACCAACTCGCCATTTATATAAGTTGCTTTAACCTGTGTTTCTAAAATTTCATCTTCAGGTACAGTTAGTATATTTCTGTCTAGAATTATGAAATCTGCTAATTTATTCACTTCTAAAGATCCTTTTTCTGCTTCTTCAAAATTGGAAAGTGCTGCCCAAATTGTCATTCCTTTTAATGTCTCCCAACGAGATAACGCATTCTCTATTTGAAAGCCATTTTTAGGCATTCCATTCTTGTTTTTTCTTGCTACAGCAGCGTAGAAAGTTTCAATTGGACTGATGTTCTCAATGGGGAAATCTGTCCCCAAAGCAATAAATTCATTTTGGTATAATAGTTTTTGATAGGCATATCCAAATCGTGTTCTTGTTTTCCCCAACCGAAGCCTTGCCCAACGCATATCACTTGTTGCATGTGTAGGTTGTACAGAAGGAATAATATTAAACTCTCTAAACAATTTAAAGTCAGTAGAATCGACAACCTGCGCATGTTCAATTCTCCATCTCTTGTCATTTTTTCCTCCTAAAATATCTCCGTATATATTTAAAATTAGTCGAGAAGTTGAATCACCAATAGAATGTGTACACATCTGGAATCCTCTGTCATAAATTAACTGGGCTTTTTCTCTGTAATAATCAGGGTTACTTAATAACATGCCGTAATGTGCGCTGTCTACATCGGAATAAGGGCGCAATAAACAAGCTCCTCTTGATCCGAGAGCACCATCTCCATAGAATTTAAATGCAGCAACATTAATTCTATCGGTTTTGTAGGGTCCTCCAACAGTATCTAAATAGTAATCGAAATTCTCTTTGGTATCACTTAACATGATATACATCCTCATTTTTAGTTCTTCCGATTTTTCTAAGTTTTCAATTAATTGAACATCGCTTTTGTCAAGGCCAGCGTCATCTACTGTTGTTAATCCAACAGCAAAGCAATTACGTTGTGCATCTAGCAAAGCTTTTTTCTTTTGTTGTTCGTTAGGTTTGGGAATAAACTGACGAATATAGTCAACTGCTTTATCAGAAATAACTCCGGTTAAACTGCCGTCAACAACTTCGATAAACCCTCCTAATATTTCTGTTTCAGTTGTAATGCCAGCAATATTTAAAGCAGAGTGATTAGCAATTGCCATGTGACCATCTACTCGTCTCAATAAAACGGGAGTGTTTGGAAATTTATCATCGAGTTCTTTTTTATTTGGGTTACTTGGATTAGCCCAAATAGTTTGGTCCCAGCCTCTGCCTTCAATCCATGTTGATATATTCTTCTTATCGAAAGCAACGCACCTTTCAACTACTTCTGAGAATGACTTTGATTCCTTTAATTCTACTTGTTGCAAACTAAGACCATATCCTAAAAAATGACAATGTGCATCTATGAAACCCGGGTAAACCCAATCCAATTGTAGGTCAATGATCTCAGGGGCACTGTATTTATTTAAAATTTGTTGTTCTTTTCCGATAGCTACAATTCGGCCATCTTTTATCGCCATTGCTTCAAATATGAGGCTATCCTCCGTTACAGAAACAATGTTGCCATTGTGGATAATTAAATCCACTTCCGTTGTTTTCAGGCAAGAAATTAACGTCAGAATAAACGGTAGAATGTATAGTAGCTTCATTATTTTAAAAATTTAAAAAATGGAATTTTCCCCACCAGGTAATCAATATTAAGAAATGTAAGAATAGCTATTCCTAAAAAGGGCATGGCAGGAATTTTGTATCTTACTAAAGCTCCTGAAACGGGTGTTGTTAATCCGATTATTGTGAAAAGAAGCATTGTGAAAACAAGGCTAAACCAGACCATGTTTTTTGCTTCCAAGGTCAAAGTTACTTTTCTTTTAAATATGCTAAATACAGCTAAAAAAATTGAAAGTAATATGATTATATTTTCAATTATAGAAGGCAGATAAACAAGACTTTTCCCACTTTGAGGTAAGGGGCGAATAAAGCAATTTAAGAGAGCTTCAGGAACCACTTTTACTATTCCTATAAACGAAGGCTCTAATTTGGTTAGTTTAAATTGACTACCAGAATCAGTTACTTCTGCAAGACGAATAAAATCTTTTTGTTTATGAGCTATCGTCTCTACAAAATCATAATGAGGAGGTATTCTCACGGAATTAAGTGCTAAGATACTGCATAAGAATACGATAGGTAAATAAACTAAAATAGGGCGTTTTATGTTTAGTTTGACGGTTATAATGTATCCAATAATGCAAGGTATAAGAGCAATAATAACATAGAATTTTATAAAACATAAAAAGATAATACAGGAAATAAATATCAGTAGATGCTTGCTTCTAAGTTTCTTTTTCAATAATTTATTCATAGAGTAAATCAAAATTCCCATTCCAAAAATTAAGATACTCTCTTTTAAAGCACCAGAACTCCAAAATATAACGGAAGGGATTAAAAAGACAGCAATAGTGAAGGCTCCTATTTTATTTGTAAATAACTTTTTAAATGTTTTAAAAATAGCGGTAAATCCAATCATACTTAATATGGTGAAGATAAGTGTATGAACATGGAAGTTGCCGAATGAAATAATCCGAATCGCAGCATTTACCCTAATTATAGTGCGAGAATCGTTATATGCATTGAAATCATAGACTCTATTCCAATTGTTCATTTCCACATAGTAGTTGGAGTAGAAATGTTCATTGTCATTTCCATACCCAAAAAGCATTTTAAAAAAATCTACAGGATTAGAATACAATGCATTATACATTACTTCACTATCGTCAAAGTATTTAAAGATGTCTGCTTCTAAGCGATTGGTGTAGTATGTAGTGTAAATCCAAGT
>CAWUXI010000074.1:0-27187 GCA_963926405.1 uncultured Flavobacteriales bacterium | reverse complement strand
AGAAATAAGCTACAATGATTGTTAGAAATAGAATGGCGAAGAGTGCTATTAAGGCATTTTGCAAATAGAAGAATAGAGGATTCCAGGAAATATTGAAAAAAAGTTGGACGGCGTATAGGGTTATATTTTTTTTTCGTCTGTCATTTCTTTTGTAAAGGATTGCCATATAAAAAGAATAGCAAATCATTATTGCTGTCCATGCCAACCCAAAAACCCAGCCTGGAGGTGTCCAAGGCGCTTTGTTCAGCGTGTTATACCAGTCAGACGCTACTCCGTCACCCGTAAATAGCCCTCCAAGAGCAAGTGCAGTAAAGTTAAGCAACAGAAAAATAAATATGTTGACAGCCAATTTCATACGAGTTGATTTGAACTAATTAATTCGTCTAATTTTTCCGTTCTATAATGAAAAATTCGTTTTAAATTTTGTTTTATAAACAATCGATAAGCAAGGGGGGCAATCAATGAAAAAGGAATTTTAAAATGTACGACATCTGTCATTAATACACCACCATCAACTTCCTCAAAGGTGTGCCGGTGATGCCACATTTTATAAGGTCCGAAACGCTGTTCATCTACAAAAGAATTTTCATGGATCATGCTAGTGATTTCTGTAACCCAGTTCATCTTGAAAACCTTGTTTAGACGAATAGAGTAAGTTATTATCTGCCCGAGATAAACCTTTCCTTCATCCGGACTGGTCATCCTGAAATCAAGTTCTTCAGGCGTTATTTTTTGCAAATTTTGAGGGGTAGAAAAAAACCGCCAGGCATCTCTTTTGGATATAGGTAGAAACTGTTGATGATGTAACCGGTATATATTGGATTGTTTTGAGATTTCCATTTCGTTTAATTGATTTCAATTTTGTCAATAATAAGCTTGAAAGATTCATCTTTTTTGTTGGCAATCAGAAAGGAAATTTCCTCAATAGAGGACTCATTAAAATTTTCTTTATCTAATTTATTGCCTCTAAAGCTCGGATATAAATCTTGTAGATTGATGTTAATCGTCTCCCAACTATTCGATGTTGAAAATGATGTGATATATGAATAGTATATATTGGATTTAGACTTCAAGCGAAATTGGTAGGATTTTGAATCTCCTTTTAAGCGAATAGCGATAGTTGTTTTTCCTGCTATATCTTTTGAGTTAAATTGGTAACGAACGGATGCAAAACCACCATTATTTGCAGTAGACACCGTTCCTTTAAATTCTGCGTTTCCTTCACTGTTCAGCTCAAATGAAGCGGTTGATATTCCTCCCATAACATCATCATTAACAATTTTCCAGTTATCTATTTTTGAGGTTTTTGAGAAATTAAATATTGAATTCATCTTTTCGCTTGTTAAACTGCAAGAACTAAACACTATAAAAAAGAGTATAGATAGTCCGATAATATTATTTTTCATTTTCTAGCTCTTTTAAAATTTCCGCTGCTTGAAAGGTTAATTCATCTGATTTTGTTCGATTAATAGTTGACATTTTGTATGCCTCCTCTAATTTTTCTCTATATTTTTTTTCGAGCTTTTCTTTTTTTGATTTTCTTCTAAATAGACTCATACTATGTTGTTTTAAGTTTAATCCTAAACGAAAATACGCATAATGTTTAACAGTTTTACTAAAAAGTTAAACATTATATATTCATACGACATAAAAACAAGCCTTTGGCAAGAAACATGAATAGCGATTTAATCCCTTTTTATATCGTTGTCAGAGAATTCTTATGAATTTAAAGTAAGTACTTGTTAGGGCAGAGAGAGAAAGATTGTTTCCCTTGTTTTGTTAATGTAACTGCTCGGAGACTATGCTTCAAAAAGTGACTTAAGGAAACGGAGCAATATAATCAAACCCAGTTTTGCGGTAAAAAAAGAAAATTCAGAGAAGGAGTCAATATGGCCCTAACAGTTATCCTATTGTAATAATTAGAATCCTAGGCCTTTACCCTGTAAAAAGCTAGCGATATCAGGAAGGCGCATAACAAGGTCTTGTATTACTTGTTTGCTGGATAAGTCAGTACGAAGGCCAGGTATAAGGCTCAATTCAGGAGACTCTAAATCTGCGCTGCCCATTGCCCAATTTGAGAAAAGCAGGGTATCCACAGAACTGTCGTGGATAATTTTGAGGTTCTCATGTCTAGGGTCTCTTAGTAGCCGAGCTAAAAGGTTGTCAATAGAGTCAGGCTCCCCTTCAAGAACCTGAAGAAAATATCCGTTTCTATGCATGAGAACGCCACATATTTTGTCTATCGAATTGTATGCGCGTGAATCATGAAGTAGATCCATCAATTCCTGTTTAGTGAACTCTTTCACGGCCCGACTAGTATATATGAGGCGACGGGTTTTCATATTTATACGATTTGTTGTTCTTTCATTTCTACATTAAACTTAGTTTAGTTTACGTAAATTAGGTGTTTAAAAGTAAATTCCTATGAAATTATCGGGATTTTTATACCTTTTTGTATTTCAGAACCCTTTATAAGGTTTAAATTAGGATCTAATTTTTCACTACTGGCAGAAAGAATAAATCAGCATCTATTTCATTGATCTATAGAGTTATAAGCCTGTTTAGTAAGTTAGCTTATGTAAAGAATCCTTTGGCCGGTTAAATTATTGAAAGGTTAGCGTTTAACTATCCCTTTTTTATTAACTTTGCGACACAAAAGAAAGACTATGGAGTTATCATTGTTATTTTTACAGAAAATAGGCGTTCCTGGAATCATCCTTATTTTAATCATCGTGCTACTATTGTTTGGCGGCAAAAAGATACCTGAATTAATGAAAGGTTTAGGGAAAGGCATGAAGGAATTTAAAGGAGCAGCTAACGGAGATTCAGATGACAAAAAGTCTGATGACTCAAGTAATTCAGATGACTCAAAAAAGTCGGAAGCGTAATTCAATAAACCAACTATTTTGAAAGAATATATTTCCCTTGCACAAGTAAGAGAGGATATAGGAAAAGGCGCAATTACATGTGTTGAACTTACCAAAAATTATATCCAAAAAATTAAAGCATCTAATTTAAATGCTTTTTTAGAAGTGTTTGATGTGTCTGCTATTGAGCAATCTCAAATAGTGGATGAAAAGATTAAGAACGGAACTGCTGGTCGCTTAGCAGGAATGGTTATTGGTTTAAAAGATAATATTTGTTACAAAGGACATAAGGTTTCCAGTTCATCTAAAATACTAGAGGGTTTTGAATCCATTTACTCCGCAACCGCAGTTGAAAAGTTATTACAAGAGGATGCCATCATTATTGGGCGGTTAAACTGTGATGAAATGGCAATGGGGAGTTCAAATGAGAACAGTGCCTATGGCCCTGTTTTAAACCCCATTCAAAATGACAAAGTTCCGGGTGGTTCATCTGGCGGTTCTGCAGCTGCAGTTAAAGCAAACCTTTGCTTAGCAGCCTTAGGGTCAGACACAGGAGGCTCAATTCGTCAGCCAGCGTCTTTTTGCGGTGTAGTTGGCTATAAACCGACTTATGGGAGAGTTTCCAGATACGGTTTGTTAGCATACGCTTCTTCTTTCGATCAAATAGGACCTTTAACCAACAATATTGAGGATGCAGCATTAATTACAGAAATCATTTCTGGAATCGATGCCTATGACAGCACATGCTCTACAAAACCGATTGAAAATTATTCTACTGCAATAAAAACGAAAGAAAAACCAAAATATAAAATTGCTTACATCAAAGATTGTCTAGACATGGTAGGTTTAGATATAGAGATTAAAACAAAAACGCTTGAAATCATTGAAAAATTAAAGGCAGAAGGTCACGAAGTCGAAGGAGTTGACTTTCCGTATTTAGACTACTTAGTCCCTAATTACTATGTTTTAACTACGGCTGAAGCATCTTCAAATTTAGCGCGGTATGATGGTGTTCATTTTGGATATAGAAGTGACAAAGCAGAAGATCTAGAAACAACTTATATCAATTCTCGAAGCGAAGGTTTTGGGGAAGAAGTTAAAAGAAGAATCATGATGGGAACGTTTGTGCTAAGCGCTGGTTATTACGATGCTTTTTATACAAAAGGGCTAAAAGTTAGAAATATAATTAAGCAGAAAACAGAGGCTATTTTTAACGATTACAATTTTATTCTTTTACCAACTACTCCGACTCCGGCGTTTGGTATCGGAGAAAATATAGATGACCCTATTACAATGTATGCACAAGATATTTTTACGGTTCACGCAAACCTTGCTGGAATTCCTGCCGTATCATTGCCATTAGGAGAGCACAGTAATGGACTCCCTTTTGGAGTTCAATTGATGGCAGGCTCTTTTCAAGATGCGAAATTATTCGAATTTTCGGATCAGTTGATGCGCTTAGACTAAAAAACATTTTAATGAGTAATTGGGGGCGGTATATTTTAATTGGGTTTTTAACTGCTTTAATAACAAACGTTAATAGTCAAACTGACACCATAATAGTTGATACAATTGAGGTTGTTGAAAAACCTGATTTATCTTTTGTAGATAATTACGATAGTATCCTTGTGGCTCATTATCGAGAAATGAACCACTTTAAACTTGATACAGGCGAATTAAATGTATTAAACTTGCCAACCGACTCAATCCCGATATTTTCAGATGCTATTTTTAAATTCAGGATTGGACAGCTAGACCAACAATCTCCTTTTTCGTTTGTTGCGAATGACGCAACTATTGCAATGATAAAGTTGTATGCCTACAAACGTAAAAAACTTACTTCAAGAATGCTTGCTTATGGAGAGTTGTATTTTCCAATATTTGAAGAGTACTTGATAAAATATGACATGCCTTTGGAGTTGAAATACCTTCCAATTGTAGAATCCGCTTTGAATCCAAAAGCAAAGTCTAGTGCAGGGGCAGGAGGCTTATGGCAGTTTATGCCCAAGACAGGGATGATGTATGATTTGTCCATCACGTCCTATGTTGATAAACGATTTGACCCTTACCTAGCTTCGGATGCGGCCTGTCAGTACTTAAAGTTTTTGCACTCTATTTACGATGACTGGAGCATGGCTTTAGCAGCATACAATGCTGGTCCGGGCAACGTAAACAAAGCCATTAGGCGTTCTGGGGGTAAAAATACTTATTGGGAAATCCGCCCCTATTTATTCAAAGAGACTAAAAACTATGTTCCGGCATTTATTGCGGTGAATTACATAATGAATTATGCTTCAGAGCATAATATATACCCTAAAAAACCTTTATTTTTAGAATTAGAAATCGATACAATTTACATTTGCGATAGAATAGAGTTTGAGGTTTTAGAAGAGTGGTTAGGTTATGAAATGAGTAAGTTGAAATATCTAAACCCGAAGTTTATTTCCAATGTAATTCCAAAACCGGATAGCATTGATTTTATTTACCTGCCTAACTTTTTAATTGGAGACTTTATTATGAATGAAGATTCCATTTACAAATACTCATCTTTGGAAAATAAATATTTTGTAGCAGCAAATAAACCTAAAAAGGTTTTGACAACGCACTACGTTAAATCAGGAGAGTCCCTGCGTTCTATCGCGAAAAAATATAACTGTTCAGAGCAAGAAATTAAAGCTTGGAATTTGATGTCCTCAAATTATATAAAATCGGGCAAAAAACTTTCTATTTATTTAGACGCAACGGAGAATCTTGATTCATCCGAAAATAAGTCTGGGATGAAACAAGAAACAGTTTCCGGAGAATACACCTACTATACAATTCGTAAAGGCGACACTCTCTGGGATATAGCACAGAAATATAATGGCGTTAGCGTTAATGATTTACAACGCGACAACAGCAGCCTTAACTCCAATAATCTGAAAACAGGAACTAAAATTAAAGTTGCAAAGAAATAAAGCCTTCATTTTATAGTATTGAAACAATTGATTGTTAACAATACCTTAACCGCCAACATTGCTTCATGTGTGAGATTGACTTATCTTTGATTGCGTATGAAGTATACACTCGAAGAAGAATATGAATACGATTTTAGGCTAATTGGAATCAGTTGTCACGAAAAAGATTACAGAATTTGCTGGGGATTAAATAACCGTCTTCGTTTATCATTAGCTAAAGAGGAGGTAGAGATCGAAGTGTTGATTAAAAAAACAAACGAGTTTAGCAAGCATGCACTGTATTCATATTTTCAGGAAGATACTGAAAACAAATTTACGCTTCTAAACAATAGAAGTAACTCTGGATATTTGGTGCCTGAACAAGCACATGCAGATTATTTATTTATGATAAAAGAAAGCTACGAGGTGAATATCATAGATTTAATTTCAAAAATTAAATCTATTCCTTTTGTTCTTACAGCTTTCGAAGTAAAAGTTGGAGATCTAAAATCGAAGGAGAATTTAATTTTTTAGAATAGAATAGCAATGAGCAAAAGAAAGACAAAAATAGTAGCAACAATTGGCCCTGTTACTTCGTCAAAAGAAAACCTGATAAAATTAATCAAATCAGGGGTAAATGTGTGCCGTTTAAATTTTTCTCACAGTACGCATGAAGAGCATATTGAGGTAATAAAGAACATTAGAGAAGCTGACAAGGAATTAGGAACACATACAGCCATTTTAGGAGACTTGCAGGGGCCAAAAATTAGAATCGGAGAAGTCCAAGACAATAACATTGAACTTGTTCCTGGTGCTGAAATTATCATTACAACGAAATCTTTAATGGGAACGGCAGAAAAAGTTTCAATAACCTATCAAGATTTGCCAAAAGACGTTAAAAAAGGAGAAAGAATATTGTTGGATGATGGAAAACTAATGTTTGAGGTAATTTCAACTAATCTTAAAGATGAAGTAAAATTGAAAGTAATTCATGGCGGATACCTCTCCTCTAGGAAGGGTGTCAACTTGCCAAATACAAATATTTCTCAACCAAGCCTTACCGAAAAGGACAAGGAAGATTTACAAGTAATATTAGAATACGACTTGGACTGGATAGGCTTATCTTTTGTTAGATCAGCAAAAGACATTGTTGAATTAAAGTATCTTATTTCTCAAAATAACAAACAAACAAAAGTTGTAGCAAAAATTGAAAAACCAGAAGCGGTTGCCGATCTTGAAAACATTGTAAGAGAATCGGATGCGGTAATGGTTGCAAGGGGTGATTTAGGAGTTGAAATCCCGATGCAAGATGTTCCGTTAATTCAAAAGAAGATTATTACAACCTGTTTAAATTACGCAAAACCTGTAATTGTAGCAACGCAAATGATGGAGAGCATGACAGAGAATGCGGCACCAACAAGAGCTGAAGTAAACGATGTTGCCAATGCAGTTATGGATGGCGCAGATGCTGTTATGTTAAGTGGAGAAACTTCGGTCGGAAAGTATCCATTTATTACAGTTGAAGCAATGTGTAAGATTATTGAGAAGGTTGAATCAGATTATGAGGAAATGTATTCAAAAGAAAGAGAGCCCGCAAAGGATAGGGAACGTTTTATTACGGACTCTATTTGTTTTACCTCTTGTCGTTTAGCCTCTAGGGTTGAGGCTACAGGAATTATTACAATGACACATTCTGGATATACCGCTTATAAAATCTCTAGTCAACGGCCAAAAGCTGCTGTATTTGTGTTTTCAGGAAATAAAAAACTACTCACTCAACTAAGTTTGGTGTGGGGGGTGAAAACTTTTTTTTATAATAAAACGGTAAGCACGGACCATACCATTGCGGACATTAAATACTTATTAAAAAAACAGGGGTATGTTGCTAAAGGAGATATGATAATAAATACTGCAAGCATTCCAATTGAAGAGAACGGTAAAACGAATATGATGAAAATGAGCGTTGTTGAGTAGACGACACCATTCACGCCAATTGAGCTTAATAAATAGACTGTTATGATTAATACAACGTTACTTGCTGAAATTTGCGAGGTTGCTGGAACTTCTGGTTTTGAGCAAAGAGTTAGAGAAATCGTTTTAAGAGAAGTAACTTCTTTAGTTGACGAAGTTACGGTTGATAACATGGGAAATGTTACTGCAATTAAAAAAGGTAAAGACTCTTCCAAAAAAGTAATGATAGGAGCTCACATGGATGAGATTGGGTTTATTGTCACCCATATTGATGATGAAGGATTTGTAAGGTTTCATACACTAGGCGGTTTTGACCCAAAAACATTGACTGCTCAGCGCGTCATTGTTCATGGGAAGAAAGACATGTTGGGGGTTATGGGGTCTAAGCCTATTCATGTGATGACGGCAGAGGAACGAAATAAAGTTCCAAAGACCACGGACTACTTTATTGATATGGGAATGTCAAAGGAAGAAGTGGAAAAGCATGTTTCTATAGGAGATCCAATAACAAGAGACCGAAAGCTTATTGAAATGGGTGACTGTGTTAATTGTAAATCAATAGATAACAGGGTGTCTGTGTTTATCTTAATAGAAATGTTTAGAGAATTAAAAGAGGCGGCATACGATGTTTATGGCGTCTTTACAGTTCAGGAAGAAGTTGGAATCAGAGGAGCTACAGTTGCTGCACAACAAATACAGCCTGATTTTGGGTTTGGGTTAGATACAACAATTGCCTTTGATGTTCCAGGAGCTGCAGCTCATGAGAAGGTTACCGAACTTGGAAAAGGCGTTGCCATAAAAATTATGGACTCAAGCACTATTTGTGATTATAGAATGGTTAAATTCATGAAGCAAACGGCTGATAAAAATAAAATTAAATGGCAGCCAGAGATACTTACTGCCGGAGGAACAGACACAAAAGCAATTCAACAAAATACGGCTGGAGGCTCTATAGCCGGAGCAATCTCTATACCTACGCGTCACATCCATCAAGTAATAGAAATGGCGCATAAGCAAGACATTCGCAACAGTATTGATTTGCTGAGGGTTTGTTTAGAGGATTTGGACACTTACGATTGGGAGTTTAAGTAAAGGCTGATTGGGTAATGATTTATGATTGCATTCTTATAGGAAGTGGCCCAGTTAATCTTATTGAGGCTATGTTTCTTTCTAAACAAGGGAAGAAAGTTTTGGTTTTGGAACAAAGCGAATATATTGGAGGTGCATGGGGAAAGGTTCCTTTAAAAGAAGGGTTGCCCGATTTTCAATTAGGTTGTCATATTTGGGATGTTGAACCGAAGGCATTTAGTTTTCTTTCTGAATTTCTAGATATGAAATTAGTGAAAATGAAGCCGCAGCCAGAGTTTGTCTTTAAAGGAGTTAAGTTGCCTTACGATTGGAAGAATTTATTGTTTTATATAAGGGGGAAGCTTAGGCCAAAAAGCGGAATGGAATCTGTTAGCTTTAATAAAGCAAGAATTATCCCTGCAATATATATATATCCTGCAGGAGGTTCATTACAGTTTATTGACCGATTGTTGGACAGGGTTAAAGATTTTGGAATAGAAATTAGAACAGGAATCAAGATTGACACCCTAGAGATTGGAGGATTTACTAAAGCGATTTCGGAAAGTGAGATCTTTGACACAAAAGAAATAGTTATTACCTCGGTATCGCAATTGAGGTCGATTTCTAAAAATGGAGAAGAATTTAAGTTTCCAAAGCCCGAGTTAGTGGACTATATCCATGGCCACTTCTTGGTAAATGATGTGACATCAACAAAATTTTCCTATGCGCGATTACCCGGAAATCCTTTGATTCATCGTATTAGTGACGAAACAGATCATGTAATAAGTCATGGGATTAACATGACGGGGAAGAAATTAATTCTTGCAGCTGTCTATCCAGAATTATATTATAAAACAAACAAGGAAGAACTTGCGATCATGGTGATGGAGAATTTACATAAAAGAAAATATATAAGTAAAAGAGCAACGCTAAGCAGTCATCATTGGAATGTGTTCCCTACACATTACATTCCTAAAGAACTAAGGCCAGATATTTCCAGAAAATTTAGTCCGCAGGTGAGAATGCTACATACAACAAACATGATGTTTTCCATAAGGGACAATAGTGAAAGATGGAGTAAGATATTACTTAGTTAACACACCAAATATTACATAATTAAGGGAGGGTGGCAGTATAGGATGGATTATACTATCAAATGACGCTAGTACTTTCCGCTGTTTTTCTGATCTACCGAAAGTAGCAGAAAATCCTTTTGTGGTTAATTTGACCGCACTGAAACCCGCAAATAAATCTTGATCTTTTTTATAATCTAAATATCTCCAATAAGAGTTCCATTTAATGAACTTTTTGCGAAGAAAGGCATGCAGTTTTGACCCCTTACTATTTTCAGCAAAGAGAATAACTCCTCCTGGCTTAAGAACCCGCTTCATTTCGTCAAAAGATTTTTGCTGCCTTTCCTTTTTAGAAAGAGCCCCTAAAACGCTTTTAAATACAACAATGTCAAAACTATTTTCTGGGAACATGCTTAGGTCTGTTACATCAACACCTTTTTCATAAGCAATCTTTTCATTGACCTTATACCTTTTGTGGAGTTGGCTCGTTTCTTTAGGAAAGTCATTGTAGTCTGTGCACGTTACGTTTACTCCCTTTAAAGCCAACCACAGACTCATTCCTCCTTCTCTTTCTCCAATAGCAAGAGCCTTCATTTCTTTTTTAATAGTAAAATTCTTTTCCCAAAATGGAAGCGCTTTTGACCACGTTTTAATATCCCATTGGATAACGTCTTTAAAAAATTCTTTCTGGTTTTGCATAAATGCTCATTGGTGGATCCCTCAAATGTAAATAATCGAAAGCAATCCCTCTTGAAAATGATTCTTTTTTTCCTAAATTGCAGTGTGGGAAAAGCAATAATTATATCGACAATTTTTGTTGTACTAACTTTTATCTCTTGTCATAAGGATAAAACATTGGTTTTGGGTCCATGCGGGACAGAAATAAGCTATACGACAGATATTATCCCTATTATTCAAAGTTCATGCATGACAAACCAAGGACCAGGAACAGGCTGCCATGATTCATGGATTACCGAACACAGTAATATCGTGAATTATATCAATGATGAATCTTGGCAAAATGCAGTTTGGGGCTCCTATTCAATGCCAAAAATGCCAAACAATTTTGGGATCGATTCTCTAACATCGGATGAAGTTCAAATTATGAAGTGCTGGGTGGAACAAGGTTTTCCAGAAAATTAGGCTATTCTATAAACTGGTAAGAATAGACCATAGCTTCCATTTCCCTTAAATATTCTCGTTTCTCAAAATGAGGTGCGTATACATACCCTTCTATAGTAACAATTCGATTGTTTGGCTCATCAAACATACTAATACTTAAGAAAGGACCACCCATTAAGTCTCCTTCAACCCGCCAAAGCCCTCTCATTTCGAATACGTATAACCCATTTATCATTTTCTGCGAAAACTCGGGTTGCATTCCGAACCTAAGTTCAGTTGCCATATAAGACCCTTCAGTTGGCCCTGGAACAGATTGCTTAAAAACAGAGTCTCTTTTTGCAATTTGGTAATCCAGCGTAAAGGTGCTGTCGTCCACATATGGGTAGGTATAAACAATTATTCCTTGCTGAATTTCATGCTCATTGTTATCTGCAAGTTTAGTTCTAAAACGCTTTAGCCAAGAAAACCCAGTATGGTTTTCATCTATAGTCATATCCGAAGGCACAGAAATTGATAACTTTTGAACTTCGGAAAGCTGGTTGACAACCGCGGCATTTCCTTTAAATTCATATTCTCGCATTAGTTTGTTGCGACTATTTTCATTTAATTCAGCAATAAGTTGATCCACTTTGAGAAGGAATAGATTTGTTGCACTTTTCTGATTTGAAGCTCTAAACTTATATACTACCTGGCCAATTGACCACATATCTTGAGTAGCTTCTTCTAGCCTCGCATTTCTATTATTTGCCTTATCTCCAATATCAAAAATAACAATAGTGTGCTGCGTTTTTAATTCTTTCGTAAAACTATCTCTTGTAGATATTTCAACGGAAAACATTTTTTCAGGCTGAGGTAAGGTTGTGATATCTCTTTGAAAATGTTCTATAATGGTTTCCTCCAAGTCACTTCCCCAATATTTCTTGTCTAGAACGACTAGAATCTTTCCAGGATCTCCCGTTGCATTTGATTTAAAGATGTTCTCATTATATTCATCACCACTGCAGTTTGTTAAAAGAGCGGCCGGAAATAATAACAACAGAAGTATTAAAATTGAATTTTTCATGGTGAAATGAGTTTATTGTAAAAGTAAAGATTACTAAAGTAACATCAAAAATCATTCTCGCCAACCTCATAATTAAGACGGAGAGAGCTTCGAGTTTGTTAAAAATAAACAGTAGTTGAAAGAGAAAAGTCTATTTCAAGGCAAAGGACGTTTTCCCGATTTGATGTCCCTCAGCGTATATTTCAATACTATATGTTCCTACTTCTAATTCTTTTTCAAATTCATAATAGATACATAAATCCATGTTTTTGTTTTGATAATTCACCTTCCTCTTGACACTAGCAATTCCATCTCTACCTCCATCCATTTCAAAATGGACAACTTCTGAATTTGTTAATTCTGTTCCAGCTGGAGAAATAATACGCATGTAAATATCCTTGTTTTCGGCTGCTGCAATTTTATTTTCTAAAATAGTAAAACATGTCTTAATCATCATTGCTCTGTTCGCTCGTGTTGTTTCTAGTTGCTTCCCGCTACTTTTAATTCTAATTGCATTTGCGGATATTCCTGATGCCTTTAATACAGATCCGAGAGCAACTGTTTGGCTTAGTAGATCATTTTTATCTTTGATATTATCTCTATCAGATTTTATATCCGTTATTTGAATGTCTTTGTCTTTAATCGCGTTCTTTAAGCCAGAGTTTTCAGTGTTTAAAGCGTCAATCGTGTGTATATAGCCTTTCATGATTTCACGAAGGGTTTCCGTTTCTTTTTTTAATTTGTAGATTTTCCCCCAATCCCTTTTCTCTTGGCTTTTCAAGCTTTCTACTTCGTCTAATAATCCTTGAATTTGCGCCTTTTGTCTATTGACACTATCCAACATTTCTTCATTGTCAAACTCTAAGCTATCATATTCATTTAATATGGCGATTAAGTTTTTTTCAAGGCTGTCGTTATCAAAGTTTCCAATTATTCCGCTTTTCTGGAGAATATCGTTAAGCTCATCTTTTTCAGCTTGTAAATTAGCAACAGATGTGGAGCAAGCAGCATTTTGCTTTCTTCCATCTCTAATTTCCAGGCCTAACCATCCGCCAACTAAAAGTAATAGTAGAATTATAATTATGTATACGGCACTGCCTCCTTTTGAATCTGTTTTTTGCGTTTTGTCCATTCTTTATTTCCCTTTGTGATAACTATAACGGAATATCTCTTCTAAAGTTATGCTGTATCATAATTTTTCAAAATTAGTGTTATATTGTCTATTCAAATCAGTTAATAATACATTCTATTAACATTTATTTGAACAAAAACCTATGCTAAGAGGGCTTTTAAATTTGTTGTATCCAAACTTGTGCGCTGCATGTCAAGAGGTTTTATTGAACAACGAAAATGTGATTTGCTATAATTGTCTATTGGACCTACCGCGTTCATTGTATTATCAGGATATTGAAAACCCTATAGCCAAAATTTTTTGGGGGAAATTAAAATTAGAAATGGCGATTTCGGCATTTACTTTTACTAAAAAGGGTAAGGTTCAAAGATTGATACATGAATTAAAGTATAAAGGAAATACAAGGGTGGGAGAATTAATGGGAATTGAACTCGGGAAGGAAATTGATAAAGCTAAAATTACGGATAAGGTGGATGTCGTTATCCCCGTTCCACTTCACAAAAAGAAATTGAAGCAAAGAGGCTACAACCAAAGTGAATTTATCGCAATTGGGGTTTCAAAAGTACTAAATTGTGAAATGAATACGACCCTATTAAAACGTATAGAGCATTCAGAAAGCCAAACAAAAAAATCGAAATATGAGCGCTGGGAAAATGTAGGATCAGCTTTTACTTTGACGAATGAAAATCAATACATAGGGAAACATATTTTATTGGTTGACGACGTAGTTACAACCGGAGCAACACTTGAGGCTTGCTGCAAAAAACTTGAAGAAATAGATGGAGTGAAGCTTAGTATTGGCACATTAGCATCTTCTTAAATCAGGCACTTATGTAAATGTTTTTTTGAATATCGAGAGACTCTTACTTCACTGTTAAGTTCGTTCCCTTTTAGAATATGTTCAATTAGCTCTCCCGCAAAATGGGGAGCAAGCATTACGCCTTTACTACCTAAGCCATTAAAAATATACATATTTTTATATTTTGGATGAGACCCTAGAATTGGCCTTCTGTCATGAGTAGTTGGTCTAACACCTGCTCGATGTTCAATAACTTCAAAATCAAATTCTCCAATATTTTTTAGCTTTTCTATAAGCTGTTCCTTCCCTAATTCGGTTGTTTCTTGATTAATATTGTCTCTGTCGTAAGTGGCCCCTAGTACATATTTATCATTCCCTATTGGCATAACAAAACAACCTTGACTTAAAATACAATCGGGCAAGTCTTTTGTTTTAATTATCAATATTTCACCTTTTGTTGGGCTTAGTGGGATATAATTGAAATAGGGATTTTGGTTAATTTTAAAACCCTCGCAAAAAATAATTCTTTCAGCCTCTATTCCTTTGTATTCGATACCTGTTTCAGAATAGGCAAGCTGTGTATAATCAAACTGCTCTTCGCTAATCATATTTTCATCTTTAAAAAACTCATTTGAGCGGCTTAAATAAAGAGCAACATCTAGTCGCCCAGCCATATTAACCTTTCCCGATCCAAAGGGAAAGTCCAAACTCAATTCTTCATCACCAATTATATCTTTCATCGGTGAGTCAGCCATTCTACCCTGCCAATTATTTTGTTCCTCCATAGAGCTAAAAACTCTAGTCATGTCAAGCTCATGAAATACTTTAGTTTTAAACCTTCTTTCAAATGCAGCATAATACACTTTAGCAGTAGGGATTAGCGAATCTGCTTTCCAAGACAATATAACGCGCTTAAAAGACATAGGGTGGACAACACCACCAGCAACAAGCGAAGAAGAGCTATGGTACTTGTTGTCAATTAAATGAACAGAATTCCCGTTTTCATATAGCTTATGGGCTAAGGTAGTTCCGGCAATCCCTTGACCTACTACAAGAAAATCCAATGTTTTTTTACTAGACATAAATGTCTTGAAAACAAATTACCAACCCAAAGAAAATCAAGCAGCAACCTACAACAACACTAATCCTATCCAGAGTTTGAGGAGTTAGTTTGTTTTTCAATTTACTTGCAAAGTAAATTTTAAGTAAGTCTAAACTAAACATGGTTGCAAGAGTTGCCGAAAAGTAATAAATAAGATTGATTCCTTCAATTTCAAGTTGCTCCGTGGCATAG
The DNA here is from genome assembly GCA_963926405.1 of uncultured Flavobacteriales bacterium. Lineage (GTDB taxonomy): Bacteria > Bacteroidota > Bacteroidia > Flavobacteriales_D > Parvicellaceae > CALSMU01. The sequence continues at coordinate 11,883 of CAWUXI010000074.1, read as the reverse complement.
GTGCTTGCTCCAATCCAGTATATCAAGACAGCTGGATTAATAGCATTTAACCCAATCCCTTTTCCAATTAAAGCTAAATAAGTTCGAACCCGCATAATTGAAACCGGATTACTTGCCATTTTTTCCAACCCATCGACATCAATCTGTTTTCCTTTTTGAGGAGATTTTTTATTCACTATAGAAACGATTCCCATTATAATAAATAAAGCAGCGCCTACATATTTTAAATAGGTGAACTCATTAATGCTTTGATTAATTTTTTCGGAAAAAAAGAATGCAGCAACTAAATAAAGGACATCACTTAATAAGACCCCGATATCAATAAAAATAGCATGACGAGGCCCTTTCTTAATACTTGTTTCTAAAAGGACAAAAAAGACAGGTCCAATTAGAATACTCAAAAGCATTCCAAATAATATTCCGTTTAAAATTATTGTAGCAAACACAAGCGTAATTTATACAAAGATAGTAAAAACGGTAGCTTAATAAAATCAAGGATTGAGATAGTTTTCGGCAGGTAAAATTAGGGCACAAAAAAAGGGCTTCTGAATCCAGAAGCCCTTTAGTACTATATTGAAATAAGTGTTTACTTATTTAACAACTGACATAGCTTTAGTAATTGAAGTTTCTCCGTTAGAAAGAGTGTAGTGATACATTCCTCCAGCTAAAGTAGAAGCGTCTAAAGTGATTTTGTAATCACCAGCAGCTCTTGTTCCTTCGTTTAAAGTCATTACAATTTTTCCAGTCATATCTACTACAGTTAAAGTAACGTTAGCGTTAGATGCAACAGAATAGTTAATTGCAGTTGTGTTGTTAGCGGGGTTAGGAATATTTTGTCCTAATTCCATATTTCCAACAACATTTTCAGTAACACCAATAGAAGGATCAAAGTTTAATCTTACCATTGGAGTACTATTTGTATAGTACTGAGATCCTGCACCACCAGCTGATGGGTACATGATGAAACTAGTGTTATCTTCAGATGTTCCAGCTCTTCCGTAATAGAACTCAGAGTAACATCCAACCATTGGATAGTAAATTCCTTGAGCAGCAGTTAAAGTAGGTAGTGTAAAAAATACCATAGTAACCGTTGCGTTGTTGGCAGCATCAGCTGCAGTAGTTGTATACTCAGCAGTTTCATCAAGATACTGGAATCCACCAGCACCATCATCAGTATATAATTTACCGTAGATAATAGTTCCTACAGGAGTATTAGCTCCAATAACTACGTCAATACCGTAAGCTTGTTGATCAGCGAAAATTTGCATTGTGCTACCAGCTTCAAAAGCAAAATCCCCAGGAGTGGCTCCATCTTCTCCTCCACCTCGACTTTCGTAAACACCTCTGTCGCGTCCGTAAGTTCCAGTAGCTGCAACAACATCAAATGAATCCATAGCACCATTGTCTAATGGACTATCATCAGCTGCAGTAGCAGAAATAGCATAAGTAACAGCATGACTACCAACTGCAGCTGCAGGAGTATATTGAGTAGTTACATTTAATGTATCAGATGCTCCTGAAACAAGAGTCATTCCAGCAGAAGTACCGCCAAAAGTCCCGCCATTAACATCAACCGTTACAATAGCTGCTGTTTGATCAGCAGCTCCAGCGTTAGTTACTACAGAATAAAAATCAATAGGTGCTATTTGAGAAGAAGGAATAGAAAAGTAAGGTAAACCGTTAGATCCAAAATAAGAAGTTACCTCGGCTAAATCATTAGCGTCTTGTCTTTTTATTTTCACATCATCAATTGCCCAGTACCATCCCCAGAAATCTTGATCATCATAGTGGAAACGAACTAAAACGTTGTTAGAACCACCAGCCTCAGTAGAAATATTTAAAGTAGTTACTTCAGGATTTCCTGAGTTTTGAGCCATAGCACCAGTTACGTTACCGTTTGCATCAGAAATTGGGTAAATAACCCAGTTTGCACCACCATCTCCAGAAACATGTACTTCTCTGATATCTTGCCACCATCTGAAGTTATGTTGAAATTCTAATACAACATTCATCTCAGCTTGACCTGTACTACCTGTAGCAGATAAATCAATAGCATTAGCAATCGTTGCATCAACTACAGTTGGAGTTCCATTTCCATCATCATTACCAACGATTCCATCAGAATCAATTAATAAATAACCATTACTAAGAGTTGTCATTCCTGCAGGTCCATTTGAATTAGCAGGTATAGAAGCTTCTCCACCCATGTTAATGTTCCAATCTAAAGAAGGAATACTTGTGTTAGTTAACGTCCAGTTTGCTGGCGTACTGAAATCATCTTCCCAAAGAGTGATTCCTTTTTCTACTAACGGAGTTTGAGCCGTAAGCGTAGAGCTTTGACCAGCTTTTTGCATCAATTTTGTTGTGTTAAACACACCATCTTGGGCAATTCCCGTTGAACACATTGCTAAAGCAAGTATTCCAATGTAAGTTTTTTTCATAATTTTTATTTTCTTGGTTTTATTTCTTTAATGAGCATGCAAATTTCAGTAATATTATCTTATAATCCAAATTTTCCCTTTGGTAGTTCAAATTTGACCTTTAGCCGACACTTTCTTCCATGTAGTTTTCAATTGGCGCACAACTACAAATTAAGTTCCTATCTCCGTGAGCATCGTTTACTCTCCCGACGGTTACCCAGTACTTATTATCAGTAAGATACGCCTGCGGATAAGCAGCTAATTCTCTTGAGTAAGGCTTATCCCAATTATCAGAAATCACCATTTTTGCTGTATGCGGAGCATTAACGAGAACGTTATTATCTTTCGGAAATTTTCCTGAAGCTACATCTCTTATTTCTTGTCTTATGCTTAACATTGCATCACAAAAACGATCTAATTCTTCTTTAGACTCACTTTCAGTTGGCTCAATCATTAAAGTTCCGGCTACAGGGAAACTTACTGTAGGAGCGTGAAAATTATAATCAATTAACCGTTTTGCAATATCAACAACTTCGATGTTTACTTCCTGCTTAAACCCTCTACAATCTAGAATCATTTCATGCGCAACTGTATTACTCTTTCCGGAATAAAGGATGTCAAAATCACCCTCTAATCGCGTTTTAATATAATTTGCATTTAAAATAGCTATTTCAGTAGATTTCTTTAACCCTTCAGCTCCTAGCATTTTGATATACCCATATGAAATAATATAAACAAGTGCGCTACCCCAAGGAGCAGAACTAATAGCAGTAATGGCGTTACTTTCAGCAAAGTCAATTACTGGACTTCCAGGTAAAAACTCAGCTAAATGCTGCGCCACACCAATAGGCCCAGCTCCCGGGCCACCACCTCCATGCGGAATGGCAAATGTTTTGTGTAAGTTTAAGTGGCAAACGTCTGCTCCAATGTTACCAGGATTTGTTAACCCAACTTGAGCATTCATGTTCGCCCCATCCATATAAACCTGACCTCCATTGTCGTGAATTATAGAAGTCATTTCAATAATTCCCTCCTCATAAACACCGTGTGTTGATGGATATGTTATCATTACACAACTAAGATTGTCTTTATGCTCTTCTGCTTTTTCCCTTAAATCACTTATGTCAATATTACCTTGGTCATCGCATTTCACTACAACGATGCTCATGCCTGCCATAATTGCACTTGCAGGGTTTGTTCCATGCGCTGAAGAAGGGATGATGCAAATATGTCTATGGCCGTCTCCTCTACTCTTGTGGTAGGCACGAATTACCATAAGTCCAGCGTATTCTCCTTGAGCTCCACTATTTGGTTGAAGAGACACTTTGGCAAATCCAGTGATTTCGCTTAAATCTTTATCCAGCTCTTCGAATATTTCTTGATACCCCTTTGTCTGATTAACTGGCGCAAATGGGTGAACATTAGCAAATTCTGGCCATGTAATAGGAATTAACTCGCTGGCTGCATTTAATTTCATTGTACACGACCCAAGTGGTATCATTCCATGCGTTAATGAAAAATCTTTGTTTTCTAGCCGTTTTAAATAGCGCATCATTTCCGTTTCAGAATGATATCTATTAAAGACATCGTGTGTTAAAATAGTGCTTGTTCTATAGAAACTTGATGGGATTGTCGCTTCAGCATTTTGAATAGCGCCATTTAGACCTGCTGCTTCTGAAAAAATAGAAACTATCAAAGATAGGTCATCTTCTGTTACTGTTTCATCTAAAGAAAAACGAACAATGTTATTCTCATACGCAAAGTTTACACTTTTACTTTCAGCAATACTTCTAATAGTATGCGCATTATCAGTGTTTATAGTTAGCGTGTCGAAAAAAGTCTTGTTTGTTATAACATATCCAATTCCAGAGATTGTTTTTGCTAATCGACTCGTATTAATGTGAATTGTATTTGCAATGGCTTTTATTCCTTCGGACCCATGATAAACAGCATACATTCCGGCCATAACAGCTAACAATGCTTGTGCTGTACAAATGTTAGAGGTTGCTTTTCCTCTTTTAATATGCTGTTCTCTGGTTTGCAGAGCCATTCGAAGAGCTTGGTTTCCTTGGCTATCGACAGAAATACCAATAATTCTACCGGGAATAAGTCGTTTAAAATCTTCTTTACAAGCAAAAAAAGCAGCGTGAGGTCCGCCATATCCCATAGGCACTCCAAATCGTTGTGTAGAGCCAACCACTGCATCTGCTCCCCATTCTCCAGGAGATTTTAATAAGGCAAGGCTCATCAAATCAGCAACTGCAGCAACTTGAATATCAAGCGCATGCGCTTTTTTAGCAAAAGAAGTGTAATCTATTATCTCTCCATTACTGTCAGGATATTGAACCATAGCTCCAAAGAAACTTTCATCAATAGTGATTTCATCATAATTTCCAAAAATAATTTCGATGTTTAATGGCTCGGACCTAGTAATTAGAATATCTCTTGTTTGTGGGAAAATGGTATTCCCAACAAAAAACTTTTTAACCCCTGCTTTTTCTTGCGCTCTACTTCTTTTATGAAAGAACATAATCATAGCTTCTGCAGCTGCCGTTCCTTCGTCTAAAAGCGAGGCATTAGCCATTTCCATTCCAGTTAAGTCCATAACCATCGTTTGAAAATTCAACAATGCTTCAAGGCGGCCTTGAGAAATCTCTGCTTGATATGGTGTATAAGCTGTATACCATCCTGGGTTTTCTAAAACATTTCTCAATATTACAGAAGGAACAAGGGTTCCATAATACCCCATTCCAATAAAAGATTTGAAAGTATCGTTTTTAGCGCCCAATGCTTTTATATGTGTTAGGTATTCTTGTTCAGACAATGCCTTCGATATGGATAATTCTCTTTGTAATCTTATATCTGACGGGATGGTTTTGTCAATAAGTTCATCAATAGATGAGCACCCAATTTTAGACAACATTTTACTAATGTCGCTCTCTCTTGGGCCAATATGTCTTTGAGTAAAATTAACTGATTTCATATGCTTTCAATAATTAGAACTGCAAATATAAATATTTACAATGTGATTACGTCTGGTAGTGTGGAATATTGAACGAGAAAAAGCCCAAATGTTAGAATCATATATATGATAAGTATATTCTTTCTGTATCTTTGAAAAATAATAGAATAAAAATGAAGACGAAATTAATAGTAACTTTTGCTCTCCTAATTGCTTTTAAAGTAAATGCCCAAGTCAAATTATTACTTATAAATGGCAGAGTTGACAAGGGTGAAATTATCGCAGATAAAGAATCAGTTATTGATTTTAAAATCAATAAAAACGGAAGCAAAGAAAAAATAATCACTTATGATAAGTATCGAGTCTTTTCAATTACAGATATTAATGGAAAGGAATCCATTTTGTATAAAAAAGACTCCGCTATTGGTAATTTCCTTTCTGAGAATCAAATGCAAATGTATATTTATGGTCAAAGAGATGCACATGAAAACTTTGGTGGTGCCCGTCATTTTTTAGGTGGGCTGTTACTCGGTTTTGCCGGTTCAGTTTTTGATACATATGAATTTGGGCTTAGCAAAACAGAGATTGCCGATGGTTTAACCCCCGTCCCAAAAGGCTTTTTCTTAAGGGAACCTTCTGTTTTTCCAGTCCTTTTCCCTTTAACTATTACTCTTGGAGTAAGTTTACTTCGTTCAAAAATAATGAAGGATAATGTGTCAAATATTGGATATTTGAACAGCGAAGAATATATTGAAGGTTTCAATAAGGTGAAAAAATTTAAAAAAATTAAAAACTCATTTCTAGGCAGCCTTGCGGGGGCAGCTATAGGACTTCTTTCTTTCTATGCTTTGAACACCTAACTCCAATCAAATTGATTGCTATTATTAGAAAATTCGTTGAACTAATTGTTTATGGAAACCTTTGGATTTCACTAGGAGCAGTTGCTCTGACCTTAAACACGTTTCTAGTTATGGATTGGGCGATTAACGTTAGCCTTTTATTGCTTGTTTTTTTTGCAACCACGCTATCATATTGTTTCCAAAGGGTAGTGAGACACACAAGCAGTCCCGTAATAAACTCTAGTAGACATCAATGGGTCTATGATCAAAAAAAGCTCCTGTACGCCCTTATCATAATCTCTTCTTGTATTTCTGGATATTTATTTTTTACACTATTCTCTTTTTATGAGCTTCTTTATTTTTCGCCATTAATTGTAATAGCCTTGTTCTATGCCGTTAAATTGTTTAGTAAGTCATTACGAGACATTCCTTTTATAAAAATAATATTGATAGCGTTAAGTTGGGCGGCGGTTACCGTGTTAATTCCTGCGTATATAAACCATGAATCATCTGCTAATGACGTTTGGCTTTTGTTCATTCTCAACTTCATCTATATCTTTGCATTAGTTATACCTTTCGACATAAGAGATTTGGGTTTCGATGAACCCGATAAAAAAACAATTCCACAACTTATAGGAATCAGGGCTGCCAAATACAGTGCAATTATTCTATTAATTATTTGTGGGTCACTCTCTCCTTTTTTATTGAGTGCCGCTATTTTTTTAATCCCTGTCTACATAGTTTCGACAGTAATACTCTTACAAGTTAATATTAACAGAAAGGAATTGTTTTACGCATTTGGAATAGATGGGTTGATTTTGTTATTTCCTATTTCAACTTGGATTATTAAATCATATTTTTAGATTTGCGCTATGCTAGGGAGTAAAGTTTTAATGATTTATACTGGAGGAACAATCGGAATGATTACGGATCCAAAAACAAGAACTTTAAAACCGTTCGATTTTGAGCAAATAACAAAGGAAGTTCCTGAATTAAATAAATTTGAATGCGAAATTGACACCTTTTCATTTGAAACTCCAATAGACTCTTCCAATATGAATCCAAAAATTTGGATTCGTATCGCAGAAATTATTGAAGATAAATATCTGGACTATGATGGTTTTGTTGTTTTGCATGGCTCAGACACCATGGCCTATTCTGCAAGCGCATTGAGCTTTATGCTAAATGGATTAAACAAGCCTGTAATATTTACAGGTTCACAACTGCCTATTGGCACTATTAGAACCGACGGGAAAGAAAACTTAATTACCGCTATAGAAATTGCTTCAGCAAAAAAAACGAATAAGCCCTTAGTTCCTGAAGTGGCTATTTATTTTGAAAATCGCTTGTACCGAGGAAATCGAACAACAAAAATTAATACGGAAGGTTTTGAAGCTTTTGAATCTTTTAATTACCCAGTTTTAGCAGAAGCTGGGATTAACATTAAATACGATTTCAAAAACATCATGCAAGTCAAACCAGAAAGCAAATTAAATGTATATAAAGCGTTTGACAGAAATGTAGCTTCTTTAAAATTATTTCCTGGAATAACAAAGGGCTTTGTCTCTCATTTTTTAAATACCCCTAATTTAAAAGCAATTGTACTAGAAACATTTGGTTCTGGTAACGCAATGTCAGAAGAATGGTTTTTTAGCCTGCTAAAACAAGCGATTGATCAAGGGGTTGTGATTGTTAATGTTACTCAGTGCAAAGGAGGTGGAGTAGACCAATCCAAATATGAATCCGGAAATAAGTTAGAAGCAATAGGAGTTATAAGTGGCGGGGATATTACTTTTGAGGCTGCAATAACTAAGCTAATGCTACTTTTAGGCGGAAAAACAATCACAAAAAAAATAAAAACAAAATTCTTATCGCCTTTTTGTGGCGAAATATCTTAATGAGAAACGTTAATGTTTCATTCTTAAGCCTCAAAAAACCAATCCGCTCACCATCAAAATTCAACCTTTGCTAAAAACAACGATTGTAGAATAAGAATTTTTTGTATTTTGGCGCCTTGTAAGCTATATTAAAGCATATTTACTTTAAACATAGTACAACAACTAAAAGAAATTAAAACCAGTTAAAACAATAGTAAACTAATAAATCATCATGAAAAAAGTATTCACATTAATAGCTGTTACAGGATTGTTATCATTCGGAACAGTACATTTTTCTGCACAAGATGCAGTAGTAGATACTGTTGCGCAGTCTGATTCAATTGCAGATGCAAAAGCAGCCGTAGCAATAGCAGCAGAACAAACCGCAAAAGAAGAAGCAGAGGCATTAGCAAAAGCAGAGGCAGAGGCAAATAGTAAACCTGTTGAATTGACTCAAGAGGAGCCAGACATCTCTCAAACGATTAAAAAATACTTTATTGATGGAGGCCCAATGTTTATGTCGTTTGTATTGATTGCATTGATTTTAGGATTGGCGCTTTGTATTGAACGGATTATTTACTTAAATCTTGCTACAACTAATACAAAAAAGTTATTGGAAAACATTGAAGCTGCGCTTTCGAATGGAGGCGTTGAAGAAGCTAAGGAACTTTGTAGAAATACAAGAGGCCCAGTTGCTAGTATCTTTTACCAAGGATTAGAAAGAAGTAACGAAGGTGTTGAGATGGTTGAAAAATCAATTATCGCTTATGGCGGTGTTCAAATGGGATTGTTGGAAAAAGGACTTTCTTGGATCGGATTATTTATCGCGTTAGCTCCAATGCTTGGGTTTATGGGAACTGTAATTGGTATGATTGACACATTTAACGTTATTGAAACAAAGGGTGAAGCAGAACCAGCAGAGTTAGCAGGGGGTATTAAAGTTGCCTTATTGACTACAGTTTCAGGTTTAATTGTTGCCATGATACTACAGGTATTTTATAATTATATCGTTTCTAAAATTGATGGTTTAGTTAACCAAATGGAAGACGCATCAATTTCAATGGTAGACATTTTGTTGAAGCACGAAATGAAGAACAAGTAATTGCGTATTAATTAATTTAATCATTTTGAACATGGATAATAAAATTCAAAATATCGTACTCAAAAGCATAATGGGTCTTATAATATTTTTAGGAACACTTTTTACCGTTTGGGTTGTGATGAGTGGAGACCCTGGGAACATGAGTGATGTTGAGTTAGAACAATTAGCAATTCAAAAAGCTAAATCTGAAAACTTACAAGACTCCATGAGTCAGCTAGACTTGGACCAATGGCTTAGAGATACGGCAAAAGAGATCAAAACAGAAAAAGAGAAAGCTACTTTTTCTGCAGTTTCGTTGGTGATTGATTTCACTAAATACATTTTCTACTTCACTATATTGTTAGTTGTTGGTTCGGTAGGTTACTTATTTACCGTTGATGCAAAGAAAGCGGCAATAAATATGGCTGGAATTGCAGGTGTTGTTGGGTTTATATTGATAGTCTATTATACAGCAGGATCAGATGTTCCTCAAGAATACGTTGCGACCGAAACCTTAAAAGGTGTTGCAGACGAAAATAGAGCCTTCACAGAAGGAAACTGGAAATTTGCTAGTGCTGCGTTAACATCTACAGTCGTTTTAACTGTTATTGCGTTACTAGGATGGATAGGTGGAACTGTGATGAAGATGTTTAAGTAATAATTCAGAAAATGGCAAAAAGAGAACTAGAAGAGATAAATGCGGGTTCGATGGCAGACATTGCGTTTTTGCTATTGATATTCTTCTTGGTTACAACTACCATGAACTTTCCTAAAGTATTGGAAGAGAGATTACCTCAAAAAATTGAAGACATAATTGACCCTCCATTAGTAAAGAAGGAAAATGTATTGGAAATCCTTGCAAATAAAAACGATCAAATATTGATTGAAGGAAATAGAGGAGAAATAGGAGATATTAAGGATAAGGTTATAGAGTTTTACGATCATCCGATTAGCTCGCTAGATTGGCCCAAATTAGAACCCATAAACGAAGCTTTAGTTACTCAGCAAATAACAAAGTATCAAGGATTGGCTTCATCATACCCAGATATATTTGGATATGGAGATACGCTAAGAATTTGGGAATTTAAAAAGGTAGTGGTTGCGGCTATTGGCCCTTATAATGAAATCAGTGATAAGGCAATGATTACTATACAACTGGATAATGCAACAAGTTTTAAAACTTACGTTTCTGTGTTGAATGAAATTATGGCGGGGATCAATGAACTAAGACGTGAATTATGCTTAGCAAAATTTGGTGTTCCCTATGATAAGATAGAAAAAAGTAAGGTTACTGGGGATCAAGATAAAGTTAAAATTTTGAGAGAGGTTTATCCGAAACGCATCATGAAGGCTAAAGCTAAAAACTCTCAATAGTAAATTAATTTGAAATTATGTCAAAGTTTTCAAAAGGAAAAAAGAAATCTCAACCAGCAATATCTACGGCATCATTGCCTGACATTGTATTTATGTTGCTTTTCTTTTTTATTGTAACGACTATATTTAAAGAGAAGGATACTAAAGTAATAGTGAAAGCTCCTATAGCGACTGAAATAACGAAGTTGGATAGACGTACAGATCAGATTTATTATTGGATAGGGAAGCCTTCAAATAAAAATTATGGAACTGGCTATAGAGTTCAAGTGGACGATGCCTTGGCTCCAGATATGGGAGCGATTAGATCGTATTTAATTGAAAGAAGAGGCGGAGATTTAAGTGAACTTTGGGACAAAGTAATCAATAACTTTAAAATTGACGAAAAAGTAGATATGCGTATTGTGAAAAATGTGCAAGAAGAGCTTAGAAACGAAGACGCTTTAAAAGTAGCTTATACTTTAGAAAGTAAATAGTAAGGCATTTTAAAAACCAGTAAAAAAAAGCACTGTCTATACAGTGCTTTTTTTTACTGGTTTTTCCTTTATAACTTCAACATTCAAAGAGATAGTAATATGAAGAAATTAGTAATTGTATTTACACTTTTGGTAATAATAGCTTCAATTACGTCCTGCAGAAAAAAAGGATGTACAGATACATCTGCAATTAACTATGATGCAGAAGCAAAAAAAGAGGATGGTACTTGTGAATGGAAGACGGAACATCAATTAGTGCTTAATTTTTCCCATAACTACGATGGGGCAGCCTTTAGTTCATCTGATTTTAGTGAATTAAACTATACAAATTCTTTTGGTAATGTCCATAGTATTACCAAGCTTATGTATTTGATTTCCGATTTGAGGTTGTACACTTTAGATGGAGATAGCGTGATTATTGAAGGATACCAATTAATTAATTTAAGTGATCCTGGCACTCTATCATATGAGCTTGACCAACAAATTCCTATTGGGAGTTATACTGGAATAGGTTTTAATTTTGGATTTGACGCTACCGACAATGTTTCTGAAGCCTATCCAGAGTTAAACGTGGCGAATTGGAGTTGGCAAATGATGCTAGGGGGGGGGTATCACAATATGCAGTTTGAAGGAAATTTCATAACCGGGGTTTCTGATACTATTGGATTTGCCTATCATATGGGGACAGCTAGGGAAATTGTTGGTGTAGACACCACATTTCAAGCAAACCATGTTTTAGTGCATTTGCCTAATTCCGGTTTTACGCTGTCTCAAGATGCTACAATAGAGGTTAAAATGAATATTGCAGAATGGTTTAAAAATCCAAATGTTTGGGATTTGAATACCTACAACGCTAT
>CAWUXI010000073.1:0-24474 GCA_963926405.1 uncultured Flavobacteriales bacterium | reverse complement strand
ATTGGAATGTATTTGCCAACAGAGCCAATATTGTTTGGGATAATGCTTTTATTCTTATACAAGCAGTTTTTTGGAAAAATAGAAAAAGATACTCGAATTCTAAGCCACCCAATTACCTTGACAATCTTATTTAATTTAGGCTGGATATTTATAACCTGCCTAACAAGTGAAGATCCTTTAATATCCTTTAAGTTTTTACTTTCTAGACTGTGGTTTATTGTACCTATATACTTTTTTGGAATATGGTTTTTTAGGAAAGGAGTTAAAAATATTTACGCGTTTTTGTGGATGTATATTCTACCACTTACAGCTGTACTATTAATTACCTTGATAAAACATGCATCATATGGATTCAGCGAGGAAGTTGGACATTGGATAATGTCCCCTTTTTTTAAAGATCATACTTCTTATGGAGCTGTTATTGCTTTATTATTTCCAATTGTGGTAAGCATGGCTTTCGATAAAGAAAAAACGCCTATTACGCGGTCTATTATTTTTGTTATCCTCATTATATTTTCAATTGCTTTGTTCTATAGTTCTACGCGTGCAGCTTGGGTAAGCGTTGCCGGAGCAGGAATGGTTTACCTTCTCTTTATGTTTAAAATTAAGTTTAAGTACTTATTTGTTTCGGGACTCTTAATTGGGAGTTTCATTATTGTAAATTTTACGGAGATCAAATACATGTTGAATAAAAATGATGCAGAGCATACAACCGAAAATTTCTCTGAAAAACTAGAGTCTATGAGCAATGTCAGTAGCGACGCATCCAACTTAGAAAGATTAAATAGATGGAATTGTGCTATCAGAATGTTTCAAGAACGACCTCTTATGGGGTGGGGTCCTGGAGTCTACTCTTTTTATTATGCCCCATTTCAAGACCCTGCTGACTTAACAATAATTAGCACCAACTTCGGTACCGGAGGAAACGCACATTCTGAATATCTTGGACCACTGGCAGAGCAAGGAATTCTTGGTGGACTATCTATACTTATTTTGGTGATAATTGTTTTTTACCGCGCCTCAGTATTGTACATTCGATTAGAGGATAAAAAATTGAAACGATTGGTCATGATGCTCATGCTTGGTCTTGTTACCTATTTCACCCATGGCGTATTGAATAATTATCTAGATACCGATAAAGCGTCAGTTCCAGTATGGGGTTTTATTGCCATAATTGTTGCCCTAGACATATATTTCGACCCCAACAGTAAGGAAAAAGAAAACGATCCTATCATTTGATAAAACCTTTTCTTGTCGTTACTTAAATCAGAATTTACCCGATGAAGATTTTCTCCTACATACTTTGTCTATTCATATTGACATCTTGTAAAGCTAAAAAGGACATAACCTTTAATCTATCAGAAATTGAGAAGATTGAAGTTTATCAAGGCTATCCTGGAACAAGAATACAGATGAAGAATAATTTTGAAAAGGAATTTATAAAGGACATGAATAACTCCAAGGATAATGGCCCTACTAAATATATAAAAACACATAGTTTTCTTATCCACCATAAGAGTGGTGAGATTGACACCATCCTTACAAATGGAACTATCCATCAATATAAAGGATGGTTTAGATCCAAACAAGATTTGATAAAGAAGTATTCTGTTGAGCAAGAAATTTCTTTTTCAGATTCAATTCAGGAACAACTGAAAACTGCTGAAAAAATAAATGATTATATGGGCAGTAAGAAATATGAAGAGGCTATCCAATTATTTTCACTGAAACAAATAAAAAACATTAAAGAGATTAAAAAGGACAGCGAACTGTTTGCAATTTGGTGCTGGGCATGGACATTTGATGATGCGAAGTATGACCGTTATTTGACTAAAATAAAAGAAGGAAAAGCTCACTTTGTTTTTGAAAATAACGAATGGAAAATAAATGAAAAGTAGGACTATGCCTATCCTAGAAAAACCGACAACTCATAGCAGCTGTATCATCTTCATACTCCGCATCACCTTTATATTTTTCCAATTGAAAAAAGATAAGTTTGTTCAAGTCCTTCATTCTCAAATGAAAATTATCATGAATCGTATTGATTAGTCTTTCCGTTTCAAACTGCTCACCATCTTCATTTTCTAGCTCTACCAAACCATCTGTAAAACAAACTAATGTATCATTTGGTTTTAGCACAATCTCTTCTACTTCAATAGAGGGGAGGTCTTCAAACATTCCTAAACCTATACATCCTTTATTTAAGTGTCTTGCTGTTTTACCGTCGGTTAAAATAGGGTGATTATGCCCAGCATTAATGTATTTCAAAACACGATTTGTACAGTTATAATAAGCTAAAAAGAATGTGATAAATTTCTCCCCGTTAGCAGAATCGTTTACATTTTTATTCAATTCACGAATCAAATTTTCTATTGTCAGCGCTGCATGGTTGTATTTAATATTTGCGCGTAAATTTGCTTGGAAATTACTCATCAATAAAGCCGCAGGAACTCCTTTCCCCGAAACATCTGCAATGCACAAAACATACTCCTCATTGTTCAGCTGCATAAAATCATAATAATCTCCCCCAATTAAATGAAGTGATTCATAATGCGCTGCAACTTCCATTCTATTATTAGAAGGTAATTTTGCAGGAAACAACAATTTCTGCATTTCAGCAGCTAATTCCATTTCACGGTTTGCTCTTTCTTGAATAATACTTTCGTTAGCGAATCTCTTGTTCTCTATGGCGACAATAATAATATTGGTTAACGTTTGAACGAAAGGCATGTGTTTAATCGTAGGACTAATGATTAATTCGTCTTCATTTAAATCACCAATAAGAAGATATGCTAAAGGTCGATCTTTATGCATAATAGGAACAACAAGGTCAAATGCATTTAACGAATCGCTTGAAGAAGACTCTATTACAGTTATTTCACTGATGTGCAACAAATCTCTTTTAACATCAATTTTTTTCGCCTTTCCTTTTGCTCCATACCGCAATAAGCATGACCACGCTACATTATCGTAGTGGTATAATACTAACTTAGATATACCCAATTGCTCTCGCAAAATATACTCGTAAAGATTTAAAAGTTTATCAGTTTTGAAGTTTTCATTTATCGCTTTCGTTACTTCCAATAAGGACGAAAGTTTAAACTCCTTCAACTGCAATTTTTCTAGTAGTTTGTTTACTTTACGTTCTCCCACTAGTTTAATTTTTCTATGACAACAGGCAGCTTCCGAACTGCAGCTAACTCTCTAAATTTCATTCTCGCCTCTCCAACGGGACTTCCTAAATACGTTTTGTTTCCCGCTATGGATTTACTCAATCCTGATTGACCAAGAACAACAGCTCCTTTACCGATAGTTAAATCCGACGCCACGCCTACCTGGCCCCAAAGAGTAACATCGTCCTCGATAATAACACAACCTGCAATTCCAACTTGCGCTGCGAACAAACAATTTTTACCGATTAAGCAATCATGTCCAATATGAACGTGGTTATCTATTTTTGTTCCTTTTCCAATAACAGTTGTTCCGGTTACGCCAGCATCAATAGTGCATAATGCACCTATTTCAACATTATCTTCTAATATAACGGCACCACAAGTATGCATTTTATCAAACCCGTTTGACGTATGTTTATAATAAAAAGCATGGGAGCCCAAAACAGTATTTGATTGCACCACTACATTATTGCCAATCGTTACGTTGTCCATTAAATTTACCCCCGCATGGATAAATGAATTATCACCGATAACAACATTATTTCCGATAACAACACTTGAGTGAATCACACTTCCGACCCCTATTATCACATCTGATCCAGTGGTGCTTTTCCAGGTTACAAAAGGCATAAACAGTTTAGTTAACTTATTAAAATCGGCAAAAGGATTTCTAGAAATCAGCAATCCTTTTCCAGAGGGACATTTAACCTCTTTATCAATTATAATAACAGCTGCAGAAGAATTCAATGCTTTATCATAGTACTTTGAATGATCCACAAAAACTACATCACCTGGTTCAACTACGTGAATTTCATTAAAGCCAGAAATTAGTTGATTCTCATTTCCTATAAAAGAGCATTCCAGAATTTCTGAGGCTTTTTTTAATGTTATTGGAGCTTTTAATTTCACCTTTTGTATTTTTGTTAAAGATAACATTTATCCATCAGTAAATATTCTCTAATGATTAAATCATTAATAAATTGATGTTTTTAGGAAAGTTTAATTACATTTGCTGCCCGAATAAATTTTGTATAACAAAAAAATAAATTAAATGTACGCAATCGTAGAGATAGCAGGGCAACAATTCAAAGTTGAAAAAGATCAACAGATTTTTGTTCACCAACTAGAAGGAAAAGCAGGAGACAATGTAGAGTTTTCTAACGTTCTTTTAATTGATGATGGAGGAAAAATCGCTGTTGGCGCCCCGGCTGTAGAAGGTGCAAAAGTAACGGCTAAGATCGTTGAGCACGCTAAAGGTGATAAAGTTATCGTCTTTAAAAAGAAAAGAAGAAAAGGTTATGCTGTAAAAAATGGTCACCGCCAGAAGTTTACAAAAATAGCTATTAATGGTATCATCGCTAAAGGGGCTAGTAAGCCTGCAGCTAAAAAAGAAGAGGCTCCTGCAGAGGAAGCAGCTCCTAAAAAAGTAGCAGTAGCTAAAAAACCAGTCGCTAAAAAAGAAACTGTTGCTAAAAAGCCTGCAGTTAAAAAGCCAGTGGCAAAAAAACCAGCGACTAAAAAAGAAGAGCCTAAGGCTTAGTTTTAGTTGACTATTTATTTAAGTATAAACGTTAAAAACTTTATAAAATGGCACATAAGAAAGGAGCCGGTAGTTCTAAAAACGGTAGAGAATCCGAATCAAAACGTCTAGGCGTTAAAATTTTTGGAGATCAATTAGCAATTGCTGGTAACATCATCGTTCGTCAAAGAGGAACAACTCACAATCCAGGAGAAAATGTAGGAATGGGAAAAGACCATACTTTATTTGCTCTTATTGATGGTACAGTAAAATTTAAAAAGAAAGCGAAAAATAAATCATATGTTTCAGTGATGCCGTTTACGGGAGCAGAAGCTTAGTTTTTATTTGACTTAAAATATTGAACTCTCTCGTTCCGATAATCTCGGGATTGAGAGAGTTTTTTTTTACCTTTAGGGGAGTTCTAATAATTCATTCGCATCAAAATTCACATAGCTTTTTAGAGACAATGAAAATTCCATCTTACTATCTGGATAATAAGATGAAATTTGAAGCAGTATATGAAAAACTATGTGAACCCCTAGGGAATAAAGACAACAAACAACCTGACTTCGTTAAACTATTCTTAAATAGCGAATGCTATTCAAAAATAGTTGTGCCTCGCATCTTATTCATTATCTTTGTTTTTTGAAAGAAATGAATTATTAGAACTCCCCTTTATCCCATATATTATAATATAATTTTAAAATGCTAGAACTAAGCAGAATCAGAGAGCAGAAACAGGACATCATCGAAAGAATGAAAGTGCGGAATTTTGATGCTGAAACACACTTGAATAACGTTATTAAATTAGATGAAGAAAGAAGAAATACGCAAACAAGTTTAGACAATGATTTAGCTGAAGCGAATCAAATTGCAAAAAGCGTAGGACAACTTTTTCAAGAAGGAAAACAAGAAGAGGCAAGTGCTATCAAAGCAAAAGCCTCAAGCTTAAAAATTTCTAGTCAGGAATTAAAAAGGAAATTAATTGAATTACAAGATGCAGTAAGAAACGAGCTATACCTAATACCCAATGTGCCAAATGCAATAGTTCCTAGTGGAAACTCTGACGAAGACAATGAGATTATATTAGAAGAAGGGGCTATTCCTACTTTAGCTGATAATGCCATTCCACATTGGGAATTAGCTAAAACATACAAGCTTATAGACTTCGAACTTGGAGTTAAAATTACGGGAGCAGGTTTCCCAGTTTATACTGGCAAAGGAGCTCGATTGCAGCGTGCACTAATAAACTTTTTTATTGATGAAGCTGTTGAAGCTGGATTTGATGAGGTAATACCACCATTATTAGTAAACCAAGCCTCCGCATATGGTACAGGACAGCTACCGGACAAAGAAGGACAAATGTACCATTGTGAAGTAGATGACTTATATTTAATTCCAACAGCTGAAGTCCCGATTACAAACATCTTCAGAGACTTGATTATCAACGCCTCTGACCTTCCCCTTAAAAAAGCGGGATACACCCCTTGTTTTAGAAGAGAAGCAGGTTCTTATGGCTCGGATGTGAGAGGACTAAACAGATTACACCAATTCGACAAAGTCGAAATAGTACAAGTTGCTCATCCAGAGAAGAGCTACTTAATGTTGAATGAAATGGTGGAACATGTAAAAAATCTTCTTCGAAAACTAGAACTTCCTTTCAGAGTTGCAAAATTATGTGGGGGAGATTTAGGTTTTACCGCAGCACTTACATTTGACCTAGAAGTTTACTCTGCAGCACAACAAAAGTGGCTGGAAGTTAGTTCTATCTCTAATTTCGAATCTTTCCAGGCTAATCGATTAAAACTTCGTTTTAGGGAAGGTAACGAAAAGCCGCAATTAGCGCACACATTAAATGGAAGTGCTTTGGCATTGCCTAGAATTGTTGCTGCTTTATTAGAAAACAATCAAACTCCAGAAGGAATTGTAATTCCTGAAGCTTTAAGGAAATACACTGGATTCGATATTATCAATTAATTATGATTAAAAAACTATCTTATTTTGTATTCCTAGTTTTCTCGATAACCTGCATAAGCTCTTGTTCAATTAAGAATGAAAAAGAAATTAAATCGGTGGAAGAACTTAGTATTAAAGTGAAATTATTAAAATCTACTTTTGAGTCTATCACTATGGATGATGTACAATTTGCAAAACAGACATACAAGATAAACATGGATAAAATAACTAAGTATCACAATTCAGATACTATGGATTATGAAGTTTCACACACCCTTAACCTCTATAAAGGGATAAAAAAGACAGGGGAAAACTTACACGAAAACCACAGAAATAATAAAAAGAACATTGAATTATTAATATCTCAATTGGAAAAACTTAAGTTAGACATTGAAGGTAATGCTATCCCAACAGATTCTATTCAAGCTTTCATCGATTTTGAAACAAAAAACATTACTAAACTGAGTGATGATATTGGAACTTTTGTCACAGATTGTGAGGACATACTAGAAATTCATGACACCTATGCCGAAAAAGTAAGGGGTTATACAGTAGCTTTTAATTAATTGAAAAAACAAATTTACATACTGATTATTGCATTTTTTAGCATCGGAAATTCCTTTGCACAAGTGGATGATATGGACAAGAAATTAGCCATGCAATATTACAGTGATGGAGATTATGAGAAGGCCGCTATGTATTTAGATAAGATATACGAAGAATCCCCTACATACTCTAATTACACCTACTATTTTAACACACTTCTGCAACTAGATGAAACTAAAATGGCAGAGAAAGTTTGCAAAAAACAAATGAAAGCATCCCCTAATGAGCTAAGGTTATTTCTTGACATGGCTAAAGTTTATAGCAAAACAGAGAAAGAAGCTAAAATGGCAGAGGAATATGATAAAGCCATTAATAACATTAATGATAAAACAATGCATACCGCAATAAACAACCTTGCAAATGCTTTCCAAATAGAAGGAATGTTAGATCGATCTATTCTAGTTTACCAACAAGGTAATAAGTTTTCCAATAGCAGTAACTTAATGTACAATAGGAGCATTGCCGAAATATATGGTATTCAAGGAAAAATGCAAATGATGTTTACTACACTGTTAGACCTTGTTCACAATAACGAAGGATACTTGATTTCTGTACAAAGTTCTATAACTAATTCTATTGACTTTAGCCAGGACGAAAAACATCTAGAGTTGTTGAAAATTGAACTTTTAAAAAGAAGTCAAAAAGACCCTGATAAAAGTGTTTACAATGAACTTTTGGCGTGGGTATTTACGCAAAAAGGTGATTACAATAGTGCTTTTATCCAAATTAAATCAATTGATAAAAAAGAAAACGAAAAAGGTAGAAGGGTTATTGAATTAGGTAATACCTGTGTCAATAATAGCGAATTTGACGTCGCAATAAAGTGTTACGATTATGTAATTTCCCTTGGAGATAATAATCCAAACTATCGAACGGCGAAAATAAGAAGGCTCAACACACTTAAGCAAAAACTTATAAGCGGAGACTCCCCCACGAGCGATGAGCTTGAAAGCTTAAAAGATAACTATAGAGAATCTATTCAGCAAATTGGAAGGAATGAGTTTGCAATATCCAGTATAAGAGACCTTGCTAGTTTATATGCTTACTATATTCATGATATCGATGCAGCCCAAAACCTTTTAGAGGATGCCTTAACATTTGGTGGCTTGCTTAAAAAGAAAGTCGCAGAAATAAAAATCGAATTAGCAGATATACTTGTTATTAAGGGAGATGTTTGGGATGCTTCATTATTATATATGCAAGTTGATAAGGGATTTAAGCATGATCCGATTGGACATTTGGCTAAGTTCAAAAACACAAAAATATTCTATTATACTGGAGATTTTGACTGGGCGCAAGGGGAATTGGATGTTTTAAAAGCTTCTACTTCAAAGTTAATTGCAAACGATGCTATGGAATTATCTATGCTTATTACAGACAACTACAACATGGACACCACACAGGTAACAATGCAACGTTTTGCTAGAGCTGATTTGCTTATTTTTCAAAATAAAACGGATCAAGCTAACTTAATTTTTGATTCCATTAACAAAGAGTTTACATATCATACTTTAAATGATGAGATACTTATAAAACGTGCTGAAATTGAAATTAAAAAGGGAAATTATGAAAAAGCAGTAATTTATCTATTAGAGATTGTGACAAAATATGGAGATGATTTGTTAGCCGACAATGCCCTTTACACTTTGGCAAAAATTTATGAAAAAAACCTTGGCGATACCGATAAAGCCGCGGAATTTTACAAAAAAATACTTTTCGAACATACAGATAGTTTATTTGTAATAGAAGCACGTAAAAAATTTAGAGAGCTCACGCAGGGAGAACAGAAATTTGGCAATAATGAAGAGACCATAAAAATTGAAGCTATAGACTAATGATACTTTACAATGTTACAATAAGCATAGACACTAATGTAGAAGAAGAGTGGCTTAAATGGATGAAAGAAATTCATATCCCAGACGTTATGAATACAGGTCTTTTTATAGACAATAAAATTTGTCGTATCCATGCGGAAGAAGAAGGGGGTAAATCGTATAGCATTCAATACTTAGCAAAAAGCTGGAATGAATACAATCGGTATAAAGACACGTTTGCTCTAAAATTACAGCAAGAACATACACTTAAATTTTCAGGAAAATTTGCCGCTTTTAGAACCATATTAGAGGTGGTGCATCATCAAACGATGTAAATATGCTTATCCCATCTCCTCTTGAATTAATAAATTACCCCCTATTTACAGAAAAACAAATTAATGTTTATGTCAAAAGAGACGATTTAATTGACGCTGAAATATCTGGGAATAAATGGCGTAAATTAAAATACAATCTAATAGAAGCTAAAGCTCAAAAAAGAAACACTATTTTGACTTTTGGTGGTGCATATTCTAATCATATCTCAGCTACTTCCGCTGTTGGAAAAATTTTTGGACTCAAAACAATAGGCGTTATTAGAGGGGAAGAAACACTCCCTCTAAACCCTACTCTGCTGCAAGCAGAGAAGGATGGAATGAGATTTCTATACGTTTCTAGAACTGATTATCGCAAAAAAAATACACCAGAATTCATAAATAAATTAAAAGAAAAGCTAGGGGATTTTTATTTAATCCCAGAAGGCGGGGGAAATAAGCTAGGAGTCAAAGGATGCAACGATATTGTTAATGAAATTGACATGAACTTTAACTATATCCTAACGGATTGCGGCACTGGAGCAACATTAGCTGGGATTTGTGAAGCACTTAAAGGAAATCAAAAAGCAATCGGAATATCTATTTTAAAAGGAGGTGAATTTATTAAAAATGAAGTGAAGCTGTTACTCGGGGATACTTATAATCGCATTGAAACCCAATATTCACTAGAAACAGGTTATCATTTTGGGGGATACGCCAAATACAACCAAGATCTGATTCTATTTATGAGAGACTTCTATACCAAAACCAACATCAAAACCGATCCTATTTATACCGGAAAATTGTTTTATGCATTGGTAGATTTAGCTAAAAAAGATTACTTCAAAAAAGGAAGTATAATTGTTTTGGTTCATACAGGAGGGCTTCAAGGAATTGAAGGGTTTGAGAAAAGACATGGTTTTTCTATTTTCGACAAGAAGTGACCTTATCTTAAGAACATGACGTATATTTGCACTTAGAATTAATCTAAATAAGAAAATGACCATCGAAGAAAATGAGCTGGAGATTATTGAAGAATTCTCAATGTTTGATGACTGGATGGACAAATATGAATTCATCATAGAGATTGGAAAAGACCTTCCTTTAATTGAAGAGCAATTTAAAATTGAAAACAATTTGATTAAAGGTTGTCAATCGAGGGTATGGATTCAGGCTGATTTTAAAAATGACATTATCCAATTATCCGCAGACAGTGATGCGATTATAACCAAAGGAATAATTGCTCTGTTAATTCGCGTCTTAAACAATCAAAAGCCCGAAGATATTTTGAAGGCTAAATTGAATTTTATTAAAGAGATAGGATTACAAGAACACCTTTCTCCTACAAGAGCAAATGGTTTAGTAGGAATGGTTAAACAGATTAAAACTTACGCATTAACCCACATGGCTAAAACTTAATATAATGGCTAAAGAAGACAAAGTAGAACAGGAAAAGCTTCCAAAAGATACTAGGGAAGCAAAAAAAGTACTGGAAGAGAAAATCATTAATGTGATTAAAACTATCTACGACCCAGAAATACCTGTAGATATTTTTGAATTAGGATTGATTTACGAGATTAAAATAGATGACAAGCTACATGTAGAAGTTGAAATGACATTAACTTCTCCTAACTGCCCTGTAGCGGAATCTATGCCGCTTGATGTAGAAAATAAAGTAGGAGCTGTATTTGGCGTTACATCATCTAAAGTTAATATCGTTTTTGATCCACCATGGGACAAAGACATGATGAGTGAAGAAGCAATGCTTGAACTCGGATTTCTATAGATGAGCGACGACATTGAAAATAAAGTAGCCAACAGCGGCTTAATTACAATTAGCCTTGAAGACTTTCATCAAAAAGGCGATAGAGTTTTATTTGACATTAAACCTCTTCTTTGGCAGGAGTTAGCTCTTAAAGAAAGGGATTTCCGTGCTTTCATTAAACAACATGACTGGAGCCAATACCAAGATAAATTTGTAGCAATTACTTGCTCTGCTGATGCTATTGTCCCCACATGGGCATATATGCTAGTCGCAATTGCTCTTCAACCTTACGCAAAAAAAGTAATTTTTGGGAACCTTTCGGATTTGGAGAGAGAATTATACATTGATTCTGTAAACCTTTTTGACCTTAATACTATAGCTGATAAGCGTGTATTAGTAAAAGGATGTGGAGACATAAACATTCCAGATTCAGCATTTATTTATGTCTCAGAAAAATTTGTTCCCGTGGTCAAATCATTGATGTTTGGAGAAGCATGTTCGAACGTTCCTTTGTATAAAAAGGCAAAATAAAATTTCCGGAAAAAAGAAGCAATACTCCAACTCCCTTAATTCAAATTACCACAACTAATTACGTTAATCAATAAGCTCTTACGTTTTTACCTTCGACATAATTAATGAAGGATTTATTTACAACCTTATTGCCTCCGGGAGTTGGATATCTTCCAGTAAAGTACCAATCTCCCGTATGACCCGGACAAGCCTCGTGCAAGCCTTCTATACTTTGATAGATGATTTTCACTTCTGATTTTATACTTTCATGTGTTAACAACTCCGAAATCTTATCTGAAATTTGTTCAGCCGTAAATGGAGCATATATCTCAGTAACGTAATTTTTTATTTGCTCTTTTGGCAGCCCTTCCTGAGCAAGGCATCTTTGATATACATCATCAATTATATTTTCTTGACAGGTATCCTTTAACAACTCAATTGCAGCTTGAAAGGCGATAAAGTCACCCAATTTAGCCATGTCAATTCCGTAACAATCTGGGTATCTAATTTGCGGTGCAGATGAAACAATAACGATTTTCTTTGGCTCTAATCTATCTAATATTCGTATTACACTTTGTTTAAGTGTTGTTCCGCGTACAATTGAATCATCAATAACAACTAAATTATCAAGCCCCCTTCTAACGGTACCATAGGTAATATCGTACACGTGAGCGACCATTTCATCACGAGCATCATCTTGAGTAATGAAAGTGCGGAGTTTTGCGTCCTTTACCATAACCTTTTCAGCTCGGGTACTTATAGAAAGTATTTCACTTAATTCTTCTTCAGTAATGTCCTTTCCTAATTTTTTTATCTTGCGAAATTTCACATCACTTAAATACTCATCACAGGCTTTTAGCATTCCATAATAAGCTGTCTCCGCTGTATTAGGTATAAACGAAAAAACACTATTTCGTAAATCATGATCGATAGCTTCCAAGACTTTTGGCGTTACTTTTCTCCCTAACTCCAATCTTTCATTATAGATATCTACGTCAGTTCCTCTAGAAAAGTAAATTCTTTCAAACGAACATTTATTTTCCTCTAATGGTTTTCTAATTTGCTTTTCTGAAACGGAACCATCTTTCTTAATAATTAAAGCATGGCCAGGTTTTATCTCCTGAACATCTTCTGCTTTCAATTCAAATGCTGTTTGTATCACAGGTCGTTCTGAAGCCACTACAACAAACTCATCATTCTCGTACCAAAATGCTGGTCTAATCCCATTTGGATCTCGTAAAACAAAAGCATCTCCATGACCAACGACACCAGCCATAACATAACCTCCGTCCCAATCTTCAGCAGATTGAACAAGTATTTTTTGTAAATCTAAATTTTCGGCTATTTCATTAGACGTTTCCTTATAACTCAACCCTTTTCTTTTACAATAATCGAATATCTGTTGATTCTCTACATCTAAGAAGTGTCCAATTTTTTCAAGAATTGTTACCGTATCAGATTTTTCTTTTGGGTGTTGACCAATGTTTACAAGTAAATCAAATAACTCATCAACATTTGTCATGTTGAAATTTCCAGCAACAGCAAGGTTTCTTGTCATCCAGTTATTTTGACGTAAAAAAGGGTGGCAATTTTCAATACTATTCTTTCCAAATGTTCCATAACGTAAATGCCCTAAAAATACCTCTCCGGTAAAAGCCTTATTTTGCTTTAACCATTCAGCATCTTGTAATTTATCAGGATCACTTTCTTCTAAAGTTTTAAACCGACTATTTATATAAGTAAATAAGTCTTGTATAGGTTTGTCTTCAACGCTTCGATATCTACTAATATACCTCTTACCTGGCTCCATGTCCAACTTTATATTTACCAAACCAGCACCATCTTGCCCTCGATTGTGTTGTTTCTCCATTAGGAGATACATTTTATTCAATCCGAAAAAGGCTGTTCCGTATTTTTTTAAGTAAAAATCTAACGGTTTTTTCAACCTTAAAAAGGCTATTCCGCATTCATGTTGTATGGCATCACTCATGTTTGCAAAGTTAATTTAATTAGTTAATTAATCACTTTATTTCACAGAATCAAATGCCAACAAATTAACAACATTTGTACAAATCGTTTATTGTTCCAAAATAGATACAACCATTTGATTATTTTACCGTTATAGAGTAACTTTGAAAACTTACAGAAGTATTAAATTCCCTTACTTTTGAGAATTGTAAAAAAATAAATGCACCATTGCATTACCCATATTATTAAAGGAGTTTTACTTCTTATGACTATCTTATCACCCATATTTTTGTGGGGTCAAGACAAATCAACTATACGGTTTATTGAGAACAAAGGTCAATTTAATGATCAAACTGATTTCCAACTTAAGACGAACGCTGGGGATATTTACCTAGAAGGCTCCACAATGACCTATTGCTTATACGATAAAAGCCTTTTTACTGATATCCACCATGAAAAAATAACAATTGAAGATGCTGTTTTTGAGGGTCATGCATACAAGGTTCATTTTCTTAACGCGCAGCAAACAAACATTGTTAAAGAGCAAAAATCAAAAGAATACTACAATTATTATATTGGAAGTGATAAATCAAAATGGGCTTCAAATATTTATGGTTATGGACAAGTTGAATACACCAATCTGTACGAAGGGATTGATTTAAAATATTACGAATATTATGGGCAATTAAAATATGACTTAATTGTAGAACCTGGAGGCAATACAGATGATATATTAATTGAATATGAAGGGGTTGAAAATTTAAAAATTAAAAAAGGGCATTTACACATCCCTACCAACCTTGGTTATGTTATTGAACAAAGTCCGTATGCATTTCAAAATATTGATGGTATAGAAAAACCTGTAAAATGTAATTACAAATTGGATGAAAATAAATTATCATTTGATTTTCCAGAAGGTTATGACAGCTCTATAGAGCTTATTATTGACCCTATATTAACCTTTGCAACTTACACAGGGTCTACTGCAGACAACTGGGGGTATACAGCCACATACGACGATGATGAAAACATGTATATTGCTGGTGTTGCTTTTGCTATAGGATATCCGCTTTCAGTTGGAGCATTTCAGACAACCTATAATGGTGGAAACGGAGTTAATTATCCAGGAACGGATGCTTCTATTTCAAAATTTTCTGCCGATGGAACTAACTTAATTTATTCAACTTATTATGGAGGAATGGGGAATGAAAACCCTCATAGTATTGTTTGTAATGCAGCTGGAGAATTATATGTTTTTGGTTCTACTAGTTCCTTAGATCTTCCAACTTCCGCAGGAACCTATGATAATAGTTTTAATGGAGGAGCAAATGTTCAAAATGGAGTACTAAATTATGTAAATGGAACGGATGCCTATGTGGCAAAATTTAATGCTTCAGGAACATCATTAATTGGAGGAACATATGTTGGCGGATCAGGAAATGATGCGCTCAACGCGGACTTATTAAGGAAAAATTATGGAGACGAATTTCGTGGAGAAATAATAGTTGATGCGAATGATAATTGTTGGGTTGCTACTACAACATCATCAATTGATTTTCCTGTCGTAAATCCATTTCAGGCCACAAATGGAGGAATTAATGATGCAATACTATTTAAGTTTAATTCTAATTTATCCGGTCTTTTGTGGAGTAGTTATTATGGGGGAACAAACGCTGATGCTGCATATTCCATTCAGCTGAATTCATTAAATCAACCCATAATTACCGGAGGTACTTTAAGCACTGATTTAACGATGTCTTCAGGACAAAACATAGCTTCATTTGGAGATACAGATGGTTTTATCATTAAATTAAACACCACCGGAAGTATGTTAATCAACTCAACATATGTAGGAACGGCTGCATATGATCAATGCTATTTTGTACAAGTAGATTTAAATGATGATGTCTATGTTTTTGGTCAATCTCAAGGAACTTACAACATTACTCCAAGTACCGTTTTCTCAAATCCTGGAAGTGGGCAATTTATACATAAGTTTGATGCTAATTTAGCAACAACCCTCTTTTCAACTGTTTTTGGTTCAGGCAGTGGCATTAACATTTCTCCTTCTGCATTTCTTGTGTCAGATTGTGGGTTAATATATACTTCAGGATGGGGAGGAAACACAAATGCTGGTTATGCCGGAGGGAATACAACTGGAATGCCTCTTACAGGCGATGCTTTTCAACCCACAACGGATGGAAGTGACTTTTATTTAGGAGTCTTTAATCCAGATGCAACTAGTTTAGTTTATGGGACCTTTTTTGGGGGAGGAATTAGCGCTGAACATGTAGATGGTGGCACAAGTAGATTTGATAAAAACGGAAATGTTTACCAAGCGGTTTGTGCTGGGTGCGGCGGAAGCTCAGACTTCCCTACATCAGCAGGGGCATGGTCTAACACAAACAATAGCAGCAACTGTAATTTAGGTGCATTTAAATTTGATTTAGGAAACATTACCCCAGCGATTAGTATTCCGCAACCATGGGTTTGTATTCCAAGTTCATATCAATTTGATAATCTTTCATCAGGAGGAAACGTGTATGAATGGGACTTTGGTGACGGAAATTTCTCTAACGATTTTGCACCAGCACATACGTATCTTACTGTTGGAGAATACGACGTTACTTTAGTGGTCTCAGATTCTTTAGGCTGCTTATCATCAGACACCGTAACCATAGCGATAGAAGTTCTTGCTGTTGACAATGCAGTAATTCAGCAAATGGACACTATTTGCCCAGGGGATAGTATACTTTTGGAAGCTTCAGGAGGGACATCTTATTTTTGGACACCTACCACATATTTATCTGACCCTACTATTTCCAATCCAATCGCTTTCCCTCCTGCTACCACTACATACCAAGTAATAGCAACTGATAATTGCGGAATTGATACTGCAACCTCAACTATTTTTGTTTACATCTCTCCTACTTCAACAATCCCTGATGTAACAATTTGCGGTGGCGCAATTACAACTCTGGAAGCCTTTGGAGGAATAAATTATTCGTGGTATCCATCAACAGCAATGATAAACCCCTCCTCCCAAACTCCAAATGTTGCCCCACTTACATCAATAACGTATTACGTAGATATCACCACAGCTGAAGGATGTATTATCACCGATTCTGTTGTAATAACAGCCGTCAGTTCGGTCCCTCAGGCAAATATATCCCCAGACACAACTGTTTGTCAAGGTGATTTATTTGAAATTTATGCTTATGGGGCATCAACTATTTTATGGTCTCCTGCTAATTTAGTGCTGAGTCAAACGGATTCCATTACTACTGCGCAATTAACATCGGATGCTACAATATATGTTGATTTAACGAACATTTGCGGCACCATTACAGACTCCATTCAGATTTCTGTTCTAAGCATAAATCCTACTATTGTGAATGACACTTCAATATGCCCTGGTGGTTATGCAAATCTTTGGGCAGGTGGAGGTGATTTTTATAATTGGTCTCCTCAAGAGTCATTATCAAACCCTTTGGATAGTGCAACAATAGCCTCTCCATCATCCAACACAACATATTCTGTTGAAATCACCAATCTTGCAGGTTGTATAAAAACATTAGATGTTACAGTTAATATTTACCCGATTCCTATGGTAGATGCTGGTGAAGATGTTTTTATTGATTTTGGCGATGTAATATCTCTAAATGGAACAACTTATGGCAATTATTTTTGGGATTCGCAAGATAGCCTGAGTTGCATCTATTGTTTAAGCCCGGAAATTAGCCCTATTGAAACATCTTCCTACATTCTATACACAATAGATCAAAATGGGTGTGAAAATTCGGATACAGTAATGGTCTTTTTAGACGGCGCTTTATATATTCCCAACACATTTACTCCAAATAGCGATGGAATAAACGATTACTTTGTAACTAAAGGGAAAGAAATAAAATCATTTCAGTTGTATATATTTAATCGTTGGGGGCAATTAATTTACACTGCGAATAACCTGGATGACTACTGGGATGGGAGGCATAAAGGTGTTTCAGTCCAAAACGACACATACGTTTGGAAAGTGACCTATGAAGACTACCAAAATAATATTGGCAGTTTAATAGGTCATGTGAATGTTTTACGATAATTAATTAGTGAATTTCGGATCCGTTTCCATAACATGATTGCAATTCTCACAAGTTCTATTTTCTTCAGAATTATAAAACCTACCGAATACCTCTAGAAAGTCACCAACAATGTCATTTAAAGTAAAACGCTCTTCATACAATTTGTGATTGCATTCATCACAAAACCACATTAACCCATCTCTATAATCAGTTCCCTTTCTAACTCGCTCAATCACTAGCCCAATTGAATTTTCAGGCCTAACTGGACAATGCGGAGTTTTGGCAGGAAGTAGAAACATATCCCCTTCGTTAATTGGTATTTTAACCGCCTTTCCATCCACTTGAACCGTTACTACTATATCGCCTTTTAATTGATAAAACAGCTCTTCCGTTTCATTATAATGATAGTCTTTACGAGCATTTGGTCCGCCGACAACCATAACAATATAATCCTTAGATAATGGATAAATACTTTTATTTGAAACAGGTGGCTTCAATTTATCTTTATTGTCTTCAATCCATTGAGTAAAATTAAAAGGCATTCCTAATGACATAATAGTTGTTTTAATATTGAATCGTAAAGATACGAACTCTAAACCACTTTTTACAACGAAAAAAATCAGTGAGTATTAATTCTTTAAAATTGACTTGTGTTTACTACATTTGATTCCTATAAAATTCAATCTTCATGAACTTAGACTTATCAGGAAAAACAGCAATTGTTTGCGGCAGTACACAAGGAATTGGAAAAGCAACAGCATTGCAGCTTGCAAAAATGGGAGCAAACATCGTTTTAGTTGCTAGAAACGAAGTTACGCTTGCTTCCGTTAAAAGCGAATTGGATATCTCTAAAGGGCAAAAACACAACTACATCAAAGCTGATTTTAACTTCCCTGCAGAATTAAAATTGAGCGTTGAAGAGTTTATAAAGGAGAATGGCCCAGTACATATATTGGTAAATAATACTGGGGGCCCTCCTGGAGGAACAGCCATAGCAGCACAAAATGATGAATATACAAGAGCGTTTAACATGCACCTTATAAGCAATCAATGCTTAGCTCAAGCCGCAGTGGAAGGCATGAAATCTGAAGGTTATGGAAGAATAATAAATGTAATTTCAACTTCTGTGAAACAACCCTTAAATGGTCTTGGGGTATCCAACACCATAAGAGGAGCTGTCGCAAGTTGGTCTAAAACATTAGCAAATGAACTAGGGGAGTTTAATATAACGGTAAACAATGTTTTACCCGGTGCAACTAACACTGTTCGGTTACAATCTATTATTGAAACTAAAGCTTCAAAAACAGGAAGAAGTATTGAGGATATTAGCAATGAAATGACGAATCAAGTTCCTATGAAGCGGTTTGCTGAAGCGGTTGAAATAGCAAATACTATTTCGTTTTTAGCATCGCCTGCTGCGAGTTATATTAATGGGATTAATGTCCCTGTAGATGGAGGAAGAACAAAAAGCTTGTAAATTGATAAAAAGAGATTTCAATAATGAAACCCCCTTTTATTAGCATTAACTTTTACGTTATTTTAATCTAGCACGAAGCGCACCGGAAGCGTATAGCTCACCCGAACTCTTTTTCCTCCTTGTTCTCCTGGCTTCCATTTTGGCATGGACTCTACTACTCTAGTGGCTTCCTTTTTACATATTTTATCTGCTGACCCCCCTAAAATTTTCACATCTGTAATCATCCCATTTTTCTCAATAGTAAAATTAACATATGCTTGTCCTTGAGAACCAGCTTTAGCAGAAATTTGTGGATATTTAATATTATCCCCCATAAATTTATACATAGCTTTTAACCCACCTGGAAATTCTGGCATTTCTTGCACGAAAATATAAACAGAATCCATTGCTTCAATAACAATAGGTTCGGCTGGATCTCCCTCATCAAAAACATCCCAATCAATTGGCGGATTATTACCTGGATTTGGATCAATAATTACAGGCCCTGCCACAACAATTGGTTTTTTAGCGATTACAACTGTATTAGTCTTTGCCTTTTTTTGGGGAATAACCACGCTTTTCTTTGGCACTATTAAGTCAACCTCAATAATAGTCTCAGGTGGAAGTTCTGCGTTTAAATTACTTTCTATGCCGTTTCCGATATGTTCGGAATCTAACCATTCAAAAGCAACTAATGTAAATGAAATTGCAACGATAAAACCTAATTGTAAAAAAGTGCTCCTTTTTTTCTCAAGGTTGGCTGTTTTTGATTTTTTTGATATCATGACGCAGAATATTTGTTTACTAACAAGAAACAAATACCTTGCCTTGATTGTTGGTTAGCCTCTTTTTAAGCCCTCCGTACTTAATTTTTGTATAATCGGCAGGAATTTACAAGTAACGGTAAGTTTTCATTTAACAAAGAGTTTAAATCCCTTTCCGTGCACGTTAACAATCTCTACATTATTATCAAGTTTGAGGTATTTTCTCAATTTTGCAATGTAAACATCCATGCTTCTTCCATTAAAATAATTATCATCACCCCATACAGCATTTAGTGCATGATTTCGGTCTAAAACTCCATTAACATTCTTGCAGAGTAATTTAAGAAGTGCGTTTTCTTTAGTCGTTAATTTTTGTTCATAGCCTCCATTAATCAATAAGCGTTGATTAAAATCAAATTGAAACGCACCAATATTATAAGTCCCTTGATCTTGCTCTTCACTCCCTTGAGTCCGTCTTAGGATTGCGCTCATTCGAACTAACAACTCTTCCATGCTAAATGGTTTGGTCATATAGTCATCACCACCAACATTAAATCCCTGAAGAGTATCTTCTTTAAGGGATTTTGCAGTTAAAAATAAAATTGGTACATCCTTATCAATTCCTCTAATTTCCTTAGCCATTGTAAAACCATCTTTGATTGGCATCATGACGTCTAAA
The DNA here is from genome assembly GCA_963926405.1 of uncultured Flavobacteriales bacterium. GTDB lineage: Bacteria > Bacteroidota > Bacteroidia > Flavobacteriales_D > Parvicellaceae > CALSMU01. The sequence goes on along the minus strand of CAWUXI010000073.1, from coordinate 3,874 downwards.
ATTAGAAAGTCGAAAGTTCCTTTAACAAATGTTTCAAAACCTTCTTGCCCATTTGTTCTTAAAGTACATTCGTTGCCTTTAGCTACAAGATACTCTGACAAAAGTGTTCCTAAATTTGGATCGTCTTCAACGAGTAATATTTTGGTTTTTTTATTCATGGTTTTTTTCTTTTTCGATAGGTAATGTCAGCACAAAAGCACTTCCTTTCCCTAATGTACTGTCAACGTTTATTGTCCCATTGTGTTTTTCGACAATTGCTTTTACGTAACTCAATCCTAGACCAAATCCTTTGACATCATGTACGTTTCCAGTTGGCACTCGGTATAATTTTTCAAATATTTTCTTCTGGTTTTCTTTACTAATACCGACTCCATTATCCTTTACTTTAATTACAATTCCTCCGACAATTTCTTCTGTCGATATCTTTATAGAAGGCTGAATTGGAGTATATTTATTCGCATTATCAAGTAAATTATAAATCACGTTAGTAATGTGAACTTTATCTGCATAAACCTGGACTGTTGTGCCTAATTTAGACACTACAATTTGCCCCCCTTTTTTCTCCACTTGTATTTTTACATTCTTTACGGCTCGCTGAATAACATCCTGAATGTTGAAAAATTCTCGCTGTAGTTGTAATTCGCCTTTATCGATAACTGCACTTTGTAACACATTTTCTACTAATACCCCAAGTCGCTTATTCTCTTCATTAATCATATTGACGAAGCGACCTTGAGTTTCCTTCGAATTTGCTATTCCTTTATCATTTAAAGCTTCACATGCTAATGAAATAGTGGAAATAGGTGTTTTCAATTCATGTGTCATATTATTAATAAAATCATTCTTAATGATAGAGAGTTTTTTTTGTTTGAATATTGTTGAGATAGAATAGTAAAAAGCAAATATTATAATCAAAACAAAAATGGCAGAAATTGCCAACATCATCCACATTGATTTTAGTATGAATGCATTTTCATTCGGAAAATACATACTCAAATATACTGGACTTCCAAAAATATCATTTGGAAACAAGGAAATCTTAAAAGGGCTTTGATACAAATTATCTTGATTATTATCCTTTAAATCATAAATGGAGAGATTCATTAAATCAAAGACACCCATCTGATATTTTGTATTGATTCCATTCTTATTTAGAACAGAAGCTATAATACTGTCTAAATCATGCTCGGTTATTCTATCCGCACTTGATTCAAATAACTCAAAGGAAAAAATATCTGAAACCAGCTCTTCAACGATCGCCGCTTTTTGGGTCCACATCTCCTTATTCAAATTCTGAAAATTGGAAGGAGTGGTATCTGTTATTTCAATTGTAAACTCTGTATCATCCCCATACTTTTGAGAAATAATTTTATGATTCGTTTCAGATCCAGATTCTTTATCCACAATATGTTTTTCAACTATTTGAACATTAAATTTATCATGAATAGCATTAAAAATCGTGTCTAGCTCATCCAAATAAGCAGCATGATTATGTAGTACTTTTCCTCCCTTTTGAAGTACTTGACTAAGAAGATCTTTACTCTTTGCATTTTTATTCATGCGAGAAATTGCTTCATATCTATCAACATTATAAACAACTTCTATCAACGATTTTTTAACGTTATCTTCAAATTGAGATTTACGCTGTTCAACAGCGCTCTGTATCCAATAAACTTGAATAAAAACTAATCCAATAAGCGCAATGCCACTTAACAAGGATATACCTAATATAAATTTTCTATTTAACAATTACTTATTTGCTTCAAACAAATGTAGTTGATGTATTTCACCCATTTTTTTGTTTAACAGTATTTAACACCTATTAATTCTCTATTACAATTTGGTATTCTGACTCATAATAGATTTGCCTAAATAAGCCAAAAGATAAATACGCTACGAATAAAAAACATAAGCAAGAATTAAAAAGGAAAACTATAAGTTACTTCAATCGATATGAAGCCAGTGGAATTTCTTTAAGGAAATATTGTTAGTAAGTAGAATACCAAACCCGATTCATAAACCTTTCATTTTTTTACATTTGAAATCCAATAAAAACTCATAAAATGAAATTACTCAATCGGCTATCTATATTCATTCTACTTATTGCAATAAGCTCTTGCGCTGTAAACAATGGTTTTATCCAAAAAAGAAAGTACCAGAAAGGGTATCATCTTTCGATGAAGAAAATAATTAAAAATTCGGATAATAGTAAACGAAAGGACAATCAACTAGAGCAGAAGGATGAGCTAGCAAAGGAAAGTTCATTCAGTAAAGCCTCAGAAAAAAGCAATGGAGCTTTAATCGAAACTGAGAACACTAGTACTAAGAATGAAACCGCAACAGAAGATGTTGCCGAAGAAGCAATTAAAAATGATGGTAATCAAGAAAAAACCAACCGCATCAAGACAACTACAAAGAAATTGTCTGAGCAAATAAAAAATGTAATCGAGACTAAATCAATTTCAAAGAATAACACTGCGAGCCAATCGAAATCAAATGATGATTCCGATCTTGTTACTTTAATTTTGATAATTCTGTTAGTTATTTTAGCTTTAGCACTATTTGCCTTAATTGACTCGGCCCTAGGAGGCTTGTTAAGCTTACTATTACTAATAATAATCGTCGTACTGCTTCTTAAGTATTTAGGAGTTATTTAAATCATAGGAAATCTATAAAAATGCGCTAAAACGACACAAAGCGTCAATAAGTAGACAAACACCACCATACTTAAACTTTCCAAAAATACGTATTTAACTAGAATCAATTTTCATTATTTTCGCTACCTTACTATGTTGTGTGCCACAATAAAAAAGGTCATGAAAAAATTACTAGCACTTACAAAACTAACAACCTTATGCATAGTGACAACTGCTCTAACAGCCTGCAACGTTGACAATGGGTTAATTCAAAAAAGAAAGTATGGAAAGGGGTATCATGTTTCAATAAGAAATAAAGTTGCTAATAAGGCTAACACGACAACACCAGTAAAAGCGGAATTAGCTATAAATGAAAAGCCACAGAGTCAAACAACCAAAGAAGACAAGGTTGACATAATCTATAATAACCTTGTAAGCAAAGACACGATAGTAAGTTCCATTGACAAATCAATTGCTGTACAAAATAGCAAAGCATTAGCAACAAACAGAGTCGAAAAGGAGAAGAAACTAAAGTCAGCAAACACCCTAGAAAAAAAATGGCCTTCTACACTTTTAAAGAGAGCCACTTACAACCCTATTATTAAGTCAAACACAGCTAATAAAACTAAAAAAACAAATGGTAAGGGCGCAATGAGTGTTTTCGCAATTCTGCTTATCATCTACGTTTCAATATTATTAATTTCTGGTGGAATACCAGGAATTAATTGGCTTTTAATAGTTATACTATTGATTGCACTTTCATACATTATTCTTACGGCTCTTGATGTTCCATATGGGGCAATATTTAGCTGGATTGCCGAAGGAATTCTGTTTTTATTGGGTTTTTGAATTGATTCTAATTCACTAAAAACAAAAAAGCCACTCGTTTGAGTGGCTTTTTTTTGATCTAATAAGACGATATCCTACAAAGGAATATTACCGTGTTTCTTTTGAGGTAATGTAGCGACCTTATTCTCCAACATTTTAAAAGCTTTTATCAACTTCTCTCTTGTTTGATGTGGTTTTATGACCTCATCCACATATCCTCGTGCAGCAGCATTATAAGGATTGGCAAACATTTCTGCATACTCAGCTTCTTTCTCCTTCCATTTGGCTTCCGGATCACTAGCTTCTTTTATATCTTTTTTGAAAATAATTTCTGCAGCGCCTTTTGCTCCCATAACTGCTATTTCTGCACTTGGCCAAGCATAATTCATATCTGCACCTATGTGTTTCGA
>CAWUXI010000072.1:0-28032 GCA_963926405.1 uncultured Flavobacteriales bacterium | reverse complement strand
AATTTCATGATTCATTTGTCTCTCTGCCAAAAGGTGAAGATATGGGTGCTGTTGATTTAAAACGGGCTATTGAGATGATTAAAGAAAAGCAACAAGCAGATGCTCCTATTACTGAATATGAAGGATTGCCTGTGCAGAAAGGAACGGGGAGGTTTGGTCCATTTATTAAATGGAATGAAATGTTTATCAATGTCAATCGAAAGTATGATTATGAAAATCTTTCCCACAATGATATTGTAGAGTTGATTGAAGTCAAAAAACAAAAGGAAATAGATAAATTCATTCATAGTTGGGAGGAGCAGGGGATTTCTGTTCAAAAAGCACGTTGGGGAAGATTCAATATTATTCAGGGAAAATTAAAGATTGAATTGCCTAAAACTTTCAATGTTGAAAAATTGACATTGGAAGATGTTACGAAAATGATTGAGGAGAAAAAACCAGCTAAAAAAAAACCAGCTAAAAAGAAAAAATAGACCTTTCCTATGGATATTGATATTTATTTTCAGCCAATTAAGCCTTTAGATTACTCTAGAAAGACTTTAGGCTACTTAACCGATTTCCATACGGAAGATAATTTCCCATTTTGGGAAGAAAGTGATATTGCAATAATTGGAGTTAACGAAGATAGAGGAACATATAGCAATAAAGGTTGTGGTGTTGGTTCGGATGCAATCCGTGCTGAGTTATTTGGGCTGTTTCATCACAACAAGAATATTAAAATTTGTGACTTAGGGAATATTTTTCCAGGTGCTAAAGTTGAAGATACATATCACGCAGTCTCAGATGTGATACAAAACCTTTTAAAGAAAAATGTTTTTGTAATCATCCTTGGAGGAAGTCAGGATATAACTTTTGCTAATTATAAAGCTTACGAAAAATTAGAGCAAACTGTTAACCTCGTTTCTATTGATAGTAAATTCGATTTAGGCAACGATGAGGAGGATCTTTCTTCTTCTAATTTTTTAAGTAAAATTATTTTACATAAACCAAATTACCTATTTAATTATGGGCACTTAGGGTATCAAACATATTTTGTTTCTCCAGATGAAACCAAATTAATGAACGATCTTTATTTTGATTACTCTCGATTAGGTGAAATTCAAGAAGATATCCAGAATGCTGAGCCATTAATTAGAAATGCGGATATATTAAGCGTAGATGTATCTTCTGTTAGGAATTCAGAATTATCCAGTAACGGCAATTCAGGTCCTAATGGGTTTTATGGAGATGAGATCTGCCAATTGATGCGCTACGCAGGAATGAGTGATAAGCTTTCAAGTGTTGGCTTTTATGAATTCAATCCAAATAAAGGAGCTAGTGAAATGTCTGCAAAACTAATTGGGCAGATGATTTGGTGTCTAGTGGATGGTTTCTCTAATAGAAAAAAAGACTATCCCATTGGAACAAAAGATAAATATACTCGTTATAGAGTGCATGTTGAGGGGACTGAACATGAATTAGTCTTTTATAAAAGTGATAAAACGGACAGGTGGTGGATGGATGTGCCTTATCCACCGGACAAGAGGGTGAGGTTTGAAAGACATCATTTAGTTCCATGCACGTATGCAGAATATAAAGACTCTTCAGATAATGAAATACCCGATTTGTGGTGGAGAACTTATCGGAAGCTGAATTAGATATGTTTTTGAAATTATTAACAATAGCAACTTAATTTATTGTCTTATTGACATAAAAGTTTTGAAAGAATATAAAATTTGTTAATTTAGCGAACTTGTAACTTTCTCTTAAGCGAGAGTTATATGTTTAACTATAAAGTTAGATTGTATGAAGAAATTATTATTTGGTTTGTTTTTGTTGACTTTAGGTTATACTGCCAAGGCGCAACAAGATTATCAATTCACCCATTATATGTACGATAAGTTGTCGTTCAATCCAGGGTATGCTGGTTTGAATAAATCAATTTGTGGGACAATTATTTTTAGAGAGCAATGGTCTGGCTTTGATGGTAATCCTACAACAGCATTAATTAACGTTCATTCTCCTGTGAAAATGCTTAGAGGTGGGCTAGGATTCACCTATGTTAGTGATAAGTTGGGTTTTGAAAGTAATAACCTTGCTAGGTTGTCTTATTCTTACCACATGGGATTAGGCGTTGGTGATTTAGGTATTGGTATTTCAGCAGGTATTTTACAAAAAAGTATTCAAGCGAACTGGATAACTCCTGATGGAACTCCTGCTATTGATGACGCCTCTATTGCGCTTTCTGGAGCAAAGGGATTGGTTCCGGACATTAATTTAGGGTTGTTTTATCAGCAAAACCAATTGTATATGGGGATATCCGCTACACATCTATATGCTCCAGATTTAACGGAGTTAAATATTTCGAATGCTAAGCACTTTTGGATAACTGCTGGATATGATTACGATTTGGGTCCAGATTTGAAGTTGCGCCCAAGTATCCTAGCTAAATCAGATGCTGCATCAACACAGTTAGATTTTAATATTAACGTTCTTTATAAAAGTATGATTTGGGGAGGAGTTTCTTACAGGGTAAGTGACGCAATTGCTCCCATGGTAGGATACCAAAATAATGATGTTGGTGGAGGAACACTTCGTATAGGTTACGCTTACGATGTAACTACTTCACAAATTAAGGGTTATAGTAACGGATCTCATGATATCATGGTGAATTATTGCTTTAACTTAGATAAACCAAAACCACTACAGAAATCTAAAAACCCGAGATTCTTATAATATTTATTGTAAGATTTTGAAACCTTATTCCCATGACTTCGTTACAAGCAACTCTCAAGGAAAATGATAAAGAAGAAACAGTTGAGAACTGTAGCAAAGGTCAAACTAAAAAAAGGTAGCATGAAAAAATTATTGTATTTCGCTATTACACTATTTGTAGCAACAAGTTGTTCCGACGGAGGTCGAGGAGAAGTTTTAGGTGTTATGGGTAGAGCTCTATGGTATCATCCAGATCCATATGGTATGTTGTACATACCAGCAGGAGGTTATACTATGGGGCAAAGTGATCAAGATGTTCCGTTTGTTCAGTATTCTAGATCGAAAACTGTTTCGATTCAAGCATTCTATATTGATCAAACCGAAATATCAAACAACGAGTATCGTCAATTTGTATACTGGGTGAGAGATTCGATTGCTAGAAGAATTTTAGGTGAAGATGCTCCTGATGAGTTTTTAACTGTTACTGTAGATGATGAGTTACAAGAGAAAGATCAAGAGAAATGGACTTTGAACTGGCGTGGACGTCTATATTGGGATGATGAGGTTTATAGTCCATTATTAGCTGAAATGTTTCTTCCAGAAAGTGAAAGGTTCTATCAAAGGAAGGAAATTGATACGCGTAAATTATTATTTGAATACTATTGGGTGGATTTACAAGAGGCTGCTAGAAAAGGACGTCCATTGGTAAAAAAATTATCAAATACTGAATATGAAAATGATGATGAGCATAGGACTGAAATGAAAAATCCTGACATGCCATTTCCAATGGAATCAGGGATGCCTCAGGGGCGTGATTTAGATTTAGGCTTTAGAAATAGCAAGGGTCAAAACAATGCTATTAGAGGTCATGCGGATCGATCTAGATTTATTATACATGAAATTATCAATGTTTATCCGGATACATTAACTTGGATTCACGATTTTACTTATTCATACAATGAGCCAATGTCCAACATGTATTTCTGGCATCCAGCATATGATGATTATCCAGTTGTTGGTGTTACTTGGCAACAAGCAAATGCTTTTAATGTTTGGAGAACTCAATTGTTAAATTCTTGGAGGAATAGCGGATGGGAGTCATATGTGCAAGATTTTAGACTGCCAACAGAAGCTGAGTGGGAATACGCTGCAAGAGGTGGTTTAGATTTAAGTCCATACCCATGGGGAGGACCTTATATTAGAAATGCAAGAGGTTGTTTCTTAGGTAACTTTAAGCCAATGCGTGGAAGATATATGGAAGATGGAGGTTTTCATACTGTAAAAGTAACGTCTTATCACCCGAATGATTATGGTTTATATTGCATGGCTGGTAACGTTGCAGAATGGTGCAGTACTGCTTATGATGAATCTGTTTATGAGTTTTCACATGATTTAAATACGGAGTACAAGTACAATGCATTAGATCATGATCCTCCATCGATGAAAAGAAAAGTTATTAGAGGTGGTTCATGGAAGGATATTGGATATTATCTTCAAACTGGTTCTCGATCTTACGAATATCAAGATTCAGCAAAATCTTACGTAGGATATAGAAGTGTGATGACCTATTTAGGACGTGGGGGTCCAGATAGAATGGGAGACATATAAAAATGTAGAGTAAATTTTAGGTAGTTAATAAATTTTAAAAAACAAGGAAAATGAGTGGAAACAGTATTTTTGCCAGTAAGAAATTTAAAACCATAATGAAATTCGTTTATGGTTGGGGAGGAGCAGTCGTAATTATTGGGGCATTATTTAAAATTCTCCACATACCTGGACCTATGTTAACTATTGGGTTATTGGTGGAAGCTGCTATTTTTGTTCTTTCTGCCTTTGAACCATTGCATGAGGATCCAGATTGGTCTTTAGTTTATCCTGAATTAGCAATTGGTCACGCTGATGTTGGACATGGAGAGTTAGGAGAAGGAGAGGATATGATTAGTGATGATGTTTCTGTTGTTGAACAGTTAGATAATATGTTAGCTGATGCTAAAATTGAACCGGACTTGATTGAAAGTTTAGGCATAGGTCTTAAAAACTTAAGTAAGGGTGCTAGCCAAATGGGTGATTTAACTGGAGCAACAGCTGCAAACGATGAATTAATTACTAATATGAAGAATGCTTCAGGAAAAGTGGGTGAACTTTCTAATGCATATGATACTGCTTCAGAAGCAGTATTAGGAAAAGTTAGTCAACTTTCGGATGCTTATGATTCTGCGTCACAATCTTTATTGGGATTAGTTGGAGATAAAGACAGTGGAAATCAAATGGGGGAGCAAATTCAAAAGGTTTCTGGAAACTTAGCTGCATTGAATAATGTATATGAGATGCAATTGAAAGGTGCCTCTGAGCATTTACAAGTTACTGAACAAATGTATTCTGGTATAAGTGAATTGATGACGAATTTACATGGTTCGCTTGATGATACGAAAAAATATAAAGAGACTATGGGTGAACTTAGTTCAAACTTATCTGCTCTTAATACTGTATATGGCAACATGCTATCTGCTATGAACGTTAGTAGAGATTAATTCAGGCAAATCTGAAATATATTAATTCATAAATCAGTTTTGTAAATTAACCTGTTAAAAATTAAATCATGGGAGGCGGTAAAGAAACACCAAGACAAAAATTAATTGGCCTAATGTACCTTGTACTTATGGCTCTATTAGCAATGAATGTATCCAAATCTATTTTGAATGCTTTCATTATAGTAAATGATAAATTTGAAAGAGCTGCTCATCTAACACATTCTACCACAGATGGTATGATGGATAAGTTTGAGGCTCAAATAGCAACATTGAATGGAATTAACGCTCCTCAAGTAGAGAAGGATGCATTGTTAGCTATTCAGAATAGTGCTAAAGAAATAAGAGAGTTGGCAAGAACTACGTCAAACTTTTTTGTTTGGGAAGCATCTGATATGATTCATCATTCAGATCCTATAATGCCTGCTCCTTTTTATTTTGAGGAGGGTCAGGTTGAAAAACCTTACTATACCTTAATGCATATGGACACGTTGAGTAAAAAAGATGATTACGATACGGCACCACACATGTATTTGTTGGAAGGCGTGCTGGAACCAAGTGAAAGGGGTATAAATATTGAAACTAGATTATTTAGTTTTAGAGATAGTCTTATTGCAATGACAGCTAAGTATTCGGAGGGAGAGGATGAAGCAAAAAAAGATTATTATATTGATCCTACATTGATAGTTCGTCCTAATAATAGTCATGATACTACAGCTTTTGAAGAGTCTATTCTTGAGGCTATAAAAACGTGTCATCCTGATGATCGGGATAGAATTAAAAGGATTATTGAAATATTAACAGTTCCTGAAGTTGTTGGGAATCATGGAGAAGAATATCCTTGGATTGCTTATCAGTTTGATCATACAGTAATTGTTGCAGCAGCAACAATCTTTACTTCTTTGAAAAATGATGTGAAGATGGCTGAACAGATTGCAATTGAGGTGGTTTCTGGTAGAGCAACAGTTGAAACGTTTAAATTTAATAAAATTGTGCCTTTAGCGTTTGCTAAAACGGGGTATATAAATCAAGGTGATTCTATAGGATTAAAGATTATGATTGCGGCTTTTGATTCAACTGAAGCGATGAATTTGGAATATTATATAGACGACACAACACAATCCGGTGATCCATTTATGTTTTCTGGTAATCCAGGAGATGCATTAAAATTAGGCGGTGGAGTTGGTTCACATTTTGTACGGGGAACTATTGAAGTGAAAGAAAAAGGCGCTATTAAAAAGAAACCTTGGAGTTTTAACTATAGTGTTGGAGCACCAACTGCTACTGTAGCTAATGCTGATTTAGCAGTTCTTTATCAAGGGTGGGATAACAAACTTAAAATTTCGGCTTCAGGGTACGATCCAGAATCAATAAAGATTAGTTGTTCAGGGTGCGATATTTCTAAAAAAGGAGACTTTTATATAGCTAGAGCTGGAAATGTTAAAACAGCAACAATTACTGTTTCTGCAACAGGTGACGATGGACAAACAGTAAAGTTGGCTGCTGAGGAATTTAGAATTTTTGCATTGCCGCTGCCTAAACCTTATTTTGCAAATCAAACATTTGATAAGCCAACTATGAAAAAAGCTACAGCGATGTCAGCTTCTCAAGTTTTAGCTAAGTTGGGAGATAGTCCATTAGATGTTCAGTATACTGTTACAGGATTCAAAATGATTGTATCTAAAGGAGGTAAAATTGCAGAGTTAACAGCTAAAAACGGCCAACTTACTTCCGACATGAAAACTGCCATTCAGAAAATGCCAAACGGAACTTCATTAACTTTTGTTGGAGTTTCAGCAGCGGGACCTAGTGGTAAATCTGCGCCAATTGGAGGATTGTCCTTCAAGTTAATGTAATAATTAAAAACTATTTGGTATGTTAAAATGTATAAAAATAATCACCTTACAACTAATATTCCTTATAGGGATATCAACTACTAGTGCTGTGGCTCAACTTCCTAGTACGGGGGTTTCGTCGTCAGGTGTTTTGGATGGGGTTTATGTACAAGAGCATATACCAACTAAAAGAGTCGTTCAATACCCACATTTGCGGGAGTCTGATGTAATGTGGTCAAAACGTATCTGGAGAACAATTGATTTACGTGAGAAGATAAACCATCCTTTGTATTACCCAGAAGAGCCATTGGCAGACCGTATGTCTTTGTTTGATGTTATCAAATATGGAGTTTTGGATGAAGGAAGTTTAACACCTTATGAATTAGGTCCTGAATTCGACGATAAGTTTAGATTCCCTATTAAGCCAGCAAATGGTAATATTAATGACCCGGATTTCAGAAAAATACTGGATGGATTTTTTGGAGTTATTCAGGTTGTAGCAAAGTTAGATCCAGCAGATGATACTCCAATGTATGATGATCTTGGTGACCCTATTTATGATAGTATACCGCTGCCTTATACAGCTAGAGATATTATTCGTTATGAGATAAAGGAAGATTGGTTCTTTGACAAACAAAGATCTGTTATGGATGTAAGAATTATTGGTATTTCACCAGTAGTTTTTTATACAAATGAGGAAACGGGTGATATAATGGGAACTAAAAATTTATTTTGGTTGTATTTTCCTGAATGTCGTTATGTATTTCAAAACTTTTTTGTGTACAATACATCTAATGATGCTATGCGTATGTCGTTTGATGATTTATTCTGGAAGAGACAATTCTCAAGCTATATTCATAAAGAAACAAATGTTTTTGATAGAACAGTAAATCCTAGTTGGGATGGACTTGACGCACTGCTAGAGTCTGAAAATATTAAGCAAGAGATGTTCAAGATTGAACACGATGTTTGGCATTTATAAAAAGAACAATTATTTAATTATTTTTAAATACCCACTGAAATGTGGGTATTTTTTTTTGTATACAATAGGATATGATTTCAGCAAGTAAAATTTCGTTGTTTCTGGGAGGAAAAGAACTTTATTCAAATGTCTCTTTTCAAATAACGAAGGCGGATAAGATTGGTTTAACAGGCAAAAATGGTGCAGGCAAATCCACTTTGCTGAAGTTAATTATAGGCGAGTTTAAAACTGATGAGGGAAATTTATCTGTTGTAAAAGATGCTAAAATTTGTTATTTACCGCAAGAAATTATTTCGTCTTCTACTCGTCCTGTTTTAGAGGAGGTTCAAGCAGCCAACGAGGAAATAGTTGAGATTGATAGGAAGCTGGAGGAAATCAATCATCAGTTGGCTACGCGGGAAGATTATGAGTCGGATTCTTATATGCAGTTGTTGACTGATATTAATGAACTGAACGAGGAATTTGTTTTAAAAGGAGGGCAGGGAGTTGGAGAACAGGCTGAAATGATTCTTAAAGGACTTGGGTTTTCCCCGTCTGAACTGTTTAAACCATTTAATGAATTTAGTGGAGGTTGGCAAATGCGTGTTGAATTAGCAAAATTGCTTGTTCAAAATCCAGATGTCTTGTTGCTAGATGAACCGACAAATCATCTCGATATTGAATCTATTCAATGGTTGGAGAATTATTTAAAGAAATTTTCGGGAGCTATTCTCCTTATCTCTCATGATAGAATGTTTTTGGATGCTATCACCACGAGAACAATGGAAATTAATGCTGGAACTGTTTATGATTATAAGTTGAGCTATTCTAAATATTTGGTAAAAAGAGAGGAAGAGCTAATTCTACAACATGCAGCTTTTAAGAATCAGCAAAAGGAAATTGAAGACACGGAAAAACTAATCAATAAGTTTAGAGCAAAAGCGAGTAAGGCTTCGTTTGCCCAATCATTGATTAAGAAGCTGGATAAAATGGACAAAATTGAAATCGATGAAGTAGATTCATCTGCTCTCGCTTTTAAATTTCCTGAGCCAATACAATCTGGTAAGATAGTCGCTGAAATTAGTGAGGTTTCTAAAAACTTTGCAGATAAAAAGATTTTTTCTAGTCTTGACTTAAATATAGCTAGAGGAGAGAAAATAGCACTGATTGGAAAAAATGGAATGGGTAAGTCCACTCTCATTAAAATGCTTGTTGGGGATACTGCTTATGATGGAGAAATGAAATTAGGGCATAATGTAAGTGTTGGCTATTTTGCTCAAGATGAAACCACCAAATTGGATGGAAATAAGACTGTTTTCGAAACTATTGATGATGTTGCAGCCGGAGAAGTTAGAAAAAAAGTTAGAGCAATTTTAGGGTCATTTTTATTTAGAGATGATGATGTAGATAAAAAGGTGAAAGTTCTTTCAGGAGGCGAAAAAACTAGATTAGCGTTGTGCAAATTGTTGCTGGAGCCCTATAACTTCTTAATCTTGGATGAACCAACGAACCATCTTGATATAGTGTCTAAGGATGTACTGAAGGAGGCCTTGAAAAAGTATACTGGAACGTTGTTACTTGTTTCTCACGATAGAGATTTCTTAGATGATTTAACCGAAAGAATTTATTATATAAAGAACAAAGGCATCAGTATTTACTTTGAAAAAGTAAATGATTTCTTAAATAATTTAAATATTGAAATACAAGAAGCAGCAACACCCAATAAAAAAGTTTCGGTAAAAGAGAATAACTTAGGCGGCTCTTATAAAGAGAAAAAACAAGCGAAGAACGATTTACGTAAGTTTAATAATAGATTTTCCAAAGTCGAAAACGAAATCGAAACCTTGGAAACTCAGGTCAAGCAGCTTGAAGTGAAAGTTGGTGAAATGGATTATTCTTCTAATGATGAAGCAAATGAATTGTTTAATGATATTAAGGCAAAAAGAGACCGATTAGATGATTTGATTATAGAGTGGGAAGATCTTACAGAAAAAATTGAAGGTTTATCGTCTGTTGTCAATTAATGTAGAGTCATATTCTCCATCGTCATAAATCCCATGGAATATTAAAACGCCGTTTTCATCCCACTCTTTTAGATCTCCGTGGTACTTGTTCTTTTTGAAAGTTGTTTCTGATTTTGTTTTACCAGATGTATAAAATTTAGTTAAAACACCCTCAACTTTACCTTTGTTGTAGTTTATGGTCTCCAATGTGTCACCTTTTTTATCTAATTTAAAACACATTCCTGTATAAGCATGTTTTCGATTTTCAATATAAAAATGATTGTATAATTGGTCTAAAGTAAGGTTGTCACAATTACACTCTATAATGGCTTCAGAGTTATTCTCCTCTGATTTACAGGAGGTAAATGAGCAAATCAAAACGCATATAATTACATTGTATTTCATAAGATGTTTACTGCCAATAAAGTTTGCTTAGCTTTTCAAGCTCTGCATTCAGTTGTTTTAATTACTCCCTTCTTCTTAATCATATATTTTGATGCCCTAAGATTGCAAGTGAGCCCGATAATAAGGCTTAAAGTAACTGTTTTTCATCAAATTCTAATTGCTCTAATCGGAAATTTTTAAAGGTTTAGTTTTTGGAGGATATATCTTTGAAACGATATAACCTATAATCATAGCGACGTAATTTCCCAGCGACATGGTAGTCTTATTTTGGGTTAGACATGAATTATTTGGAAAAACGATTACACACTTTTCCCTTTTAGAAATAATTTCAATTTCTACTGTACCTTTTTATTATTAGTTCATTAACTAATGGAACCCAAATTAATATAAAAAAATGAAAAACCTACTAATAATATTTGTTTCCTTATTCAGCTTGAGCGGGGTAGCACAAAAAACATCAACTCTAATATCGTCAAAGCAAGTTTACGCCAAAGGTATGGATATGGAGATATTTTATGAAGAGGAAAATGAAGTCAGTTTTATTTTCCGATCTAAGGATAAAACAATAGAAAGGTTTCAGAGGGATAACGATGATTCTAGACTCATTTACGTAAAAAATGTTAAAGAGGTTGGACCTCATTGGTTACGTTATGAAGGATATGATGAAAAGGGAACGCCTATTTTTCTGGATACATTCTCAAATGAGGAAGATGATATAATTAACCATCTTCGTATATCTTTCTTGAAATTGGGTGAAACAGAAAGCGAAGATGAATGGATAACCATCGCTCACGACATTCAAGTTGGGACTTCTCAACCAAAAAATATATATTAACACAACCCATTCAACCCAATAGCATACTCGCAGTTCATTATGGGGTTTAGAGAATCTATTAGTTATAATATCTTGTTTGTACGAGGTCTTTTGTAGTTAAATGTATTGACTCCGTATCACCATAAAATATCAATAATTCATTCGGGTCATTATGTTCAAAATGAGAATTCCTGCATTGTATTAATAAAACAACTTTATGAAAAACTTAATTCTAATCTTTTTAATGTTACCTCTTAGTTATATTTCCCAAACAGCTTACTATTGAACTGAAGCAATGCTTGTTGAAAAACAAACTGATGTTGATTCTTCAGTTTTCATGGTAAGGGAACCTACAATGTTTAAAGTTAATCTGAATGATTCAATATTCACGTTTGATACGCATGGAGATTATAAGATAATGGATTATGATTGGTTTGATAAAAGCACTGACACATGGTTTATTGTAGCTAAGAATGAATCAGGTAGGATTATTGGAGCATATAGGAATAATGTAAATTCATCTAGAGATCACATAATCCTTGATCAAGTTAATCAGTATGGTTATAAAGTGTTCAATAAATATTTCCTGAAACAGAGCGTTGAGGATTGAAAGCGGTTCTCCGCTAACTTATTCCCTTGTTCATCATACCTGTAAGTCACTCTTTCATGCAAACTTCCGCCTGACAGATAAACATACATCTCTATCTGATATCTTCTCTTTCAAGAAGTGGAGTAAATAGATGTTTGAAAAATTAGTGAATATTTCAAAATGTTTGACCTATCCCAAAAACAAAAACCCTAATCAACTGACTTGCAAGTTAATTAGGGTTTTATCTTGTACCCACGGAGGGAGTCGAACCCTCACGCACATAGTGCACTACGACCTCAACGTAGCCCGTCTACCAATTCCAGCACGTGGGTATGCCTGCAAATATAGAAATAGTTATGGAGTTAGAACTTAAAAAGATAAACCTGATTCAGGTACTTCTTCAAATGAAAATGGAATGTCTAGTTTAGACGAAAAATAAGTACCTTCTTCTAGTATTTGGTCATCATCTTCCTCGTATTTCCAAAGGATTGATACGGTTTTACCGTCCTGCTTTATTTTTTCCGCAATTAATAATATTTCGAATACCATTTTATAAGAAATAGAATTGATGTAGTCAAGAAAAAAAATAAGGTTAAGATTTTGTTTGCTGGTTTTTTGGTAGTCTTTGAGCCATTTGGCTAAAGGAGAATAAAACTCAACAGCATTCTCAGGAATAGATCTTCCTGATATTTCAATAAATTCATGTTCAAAATCACACTTTATTGCGGGTGTTGATTCTGTAGCTTCTATTAAAATAGAGTTCATGTTATAAATAATTTAAGAATAATTGCTAAAGAATGTTCCTAAGTTTTAATGTAAAAAAAGCCTCTCCTTCCGATAGCTATCGGAATGGAAAGGCTTTTTTAGTGATCCAGCTGGGGTTCGAACCCAGGACCCCATCCTTAAAAGGGATGTGCTCTACCAGCTGAGCTACTGAATCAAGATTTCAATTGTCGCTATCTATTTTATGCTAGCGGGTGCAAATATACTAGCATTATTTAATTTCACAAGTTAGGAATAAAAAAAAATAAAAGATTATTTCTAGCTTTGTTATTCGAAACCTTTTTTAGCTTTATGCAAAGCAAAGAAAGAAAATTAAAACACTATGAATTTCAGTAATATAACGGTAGAGATTAAGCAGAAACTAATAGATGTTGTTGGAGCTAATTATTGCTTGACAGAAAAAAATAGTATAGAAGATTATTGCCACGATGAAACTGAAGATCTAAATTTTCCGCCAGAAGTAGTAGTTAAACCAGCAAATACAAATGAGGTGAGTGAGATTATGAAACTTGCTTCTAAGTATAATATACCTGTTACTCCTTGCGGTGCCAGAACCGGATTGAGCGGAGGAGCTTTATGTGTTTATGGAGGAATAGCACTTTCAATGGAACGGTTTAATAAAATTTTAAAAATTGATGAAGATAACCTTCAGATAATTACGCAAAGTGGAGTTATCACGCAAGAATTGCAAAATGCTGTTCAGGAAAAAGGATTGTATTATGCTCCTGACCCTTCAAGTAGAGGTACTTGTTTTATTGGGGGTAATATTGCTGAAAACGCGGGCGGCCCTCGAGCAGTAAAATATGGTGTAACAAAAGATTTCGTTTTGAATCTAGAAGTGGTGTTGCCAAATGGAGAAGTAATAGAAACGGGCGCTAATACTTTGAAAAACTCTACAGGTTATAACCTTACCCAATTGATGGTGGGTAGTGAAGGGACCTTGGGAATTGTTACGCAAGCAACGCTTAAATTGATCCCCTGTCCAAAGCACAATATGCTAATGTTGGTACCTTTTACTTCTGCAGAGAAAGCCTGCGAAGCCATAGCTTCAATATTTAAAGCTGGAATTACTCCTTCTGCAATGGAGTTTATGGAAAGAGATGCAATTCAGTGGACAATGGACTTTACCAAAGAAAGCCCTATTGAATTAAAAGAGAATGAACAAGCACATTTACTCATTGAAGTAGATGGAAACGATACTGAGGTCTTATTTAAAGAATGTGAGGTAATTGCTTCGGTAGTTGAGGAGTTGGAATGTGGGGAAATTATGTTTGCTGAAACAGAAGCACAAAAAGATGCCTTGTGGTTTTTACGAAGAAGGGTAGGAGAGGCTGTTAAAGCAACTTCTATTTATAAGGAAGAAGATACTGTAGTTCCAAGATATAATTTACCTAAGCTTCTTAAAGGAGTTAAAAAGATAGGTGTTGCATATGGTTTCAAATCTATTTGTTACGGACATGCTGGTGATGGCAATCTACATATCAATATTGTCAAAGGAGATATGAGTGATAATGCTTGGAATAATGAATTAACAAAAGGGATTAGAGAGATATTTGAACTTACTGTTTCTCTTGGAGGTACGCTTTCAGGAGAACACGGTATTGGATACGTTCAAAAGCAATACATGGACATAGCATTTACCGATGTCGAACTTAATCTTATGAAAGGAATAAAGAAGGTATTCGATCCAAAAGGAATCCTAAACCCAGGAAAAATATTTGCATAAAAAAAGTTATTTAATACCCTGCATCCATTTTCTCATTAAAGGAGAAACAATGAAAGCTAGTATCGCAAACATGAAAGAGATTAATGCTATTTGGGCAAATATTTTAGCATATGTAGCAAGTCCTCTAATTGGAGCTACCTGTCTCTTGTGACTTTCTAAAGCTGAGTTAAAAGAAAAAGCAGCATTCGCCCATTTAGCGTTGTCTGCTAGCATATTTGTTTCCATAGCTATAAGTAATCCTGCTTTGTCTTTCCATTTCTTGGTAACCTTCTTCAATTCATGCTCCCTTTTCTCTTCAGACATAGATGTGTCCTTTTTCGCCATTAAATCATAAGCTTCTTCAAATGAACGCATATTTGATTTTTCTTGAAACTTTCGATTATAGGCATGGTATTTTGATATTAAAGTACTGTCTTGAAACTCATTTAGAGTGGCCAATGTTGGTGTTATCTTATCTAATGCTTTTACGATAGGTCCTTTAGCAGCTACCCAAGACTCATTAACGGCATCCATTAAATCAAACGTATTATTATAAGTTACTAATTGAGCAGTCTCTGGATATTTAAATCTGTCCTTGTTTATAATGTACAAAGTGTCTGGTGCTTTAAACGCTATTTTAGCTGCAGTTAATGAATCTGTGTAATTTGAAATAGCCTCAAATGTTTCTTTCTTTAATACAGTAGTACTTCCATTTGATTCAATAGAAACGCTTTTCCAGTGGATGTTTGAATCTACAATTGCTCCATGAGCTTTGTCATATTCATAATTAAATTGTCCTACTGCATTTTGATCACATCCAGATGCCCAAGTGGCAAAATTAAAAAACAAGTTATCTTCTTGCACATATTCAGTTTCACTAATGGTAGGGATAGTCATTTTAGCAATAACACCAGAAATATGGTGTGCGAATGAAGATGATAAGAACCATACTCCCATCATAAATGACACTAAGAAAGCTGGGGATAACTCTGTTACCTTTGATAAACCAATTGGAGAAGCAAATAGCTCACCAGTTGTAATTAATAAATATCCTAACATTAAGAACATCATTGGCACTAATCCTGTCGTTCCCATATAAGGAGCACTCATAGCGAATACCAAAAACCCTAGTCCTAATTGTAAGATACCTAAACCAAACTTAATCGTAGTATTAGGGTTTTTTCTCTTTTTATCTAACCATACCCACATCATGGAGAATGGTATAGCTAGCAAGATTATATAACCTGCGTTTATAGAATTGGTTTGCGCTGCATTTAATAGAATAAGATCTACATTTTTCTCAGCAAATAATGTTAATGATGAACCAGCTTGCTCAAAGAAAGACCAGAATATTGTGATAAAGAATGTCAGAACTATAATAGCCCCTAGTTTTTTAATATCTGATTTATTCAATTTAGTAGCAGATAAATAAACCAAGTAAATAATAACTAAACTTAATAGTGACCAGAGTAAGAATTCCATCAACTTAAGATGTACGAAAGGAACTTCAATTTCACTTTTGTTTACTAAATAAGCAAATACAGGAACGGAAGCAAATGCCATTACATAAACCCAAACAAGAATATTAAATCCGAAAAATTTCTTTTCTTTATATGGAGCAGGTTGATGCCCTTGATTTCCAAAAACGTTCTTTCTATCTCCTCTCCAAAAAACAATTATACCGGCAAGCATTCCGATACCAGCAGCAGCAAATCCATAATGCCAACCATAAGCATGCCCTAACCATCCGCAAATTAAAGGAGAAAGAAAAGCACCAAGGTTAATTCCCATATAGAAAATAGTGAAACCAGCATCTCTTCTTTTATCACCTTCCTGATATAAATTTCCTACCAGAGTAGAAATATTTGGCTTAAAGAAACCATTACCAATAATTAATAATCCAAGAGATAGAAAGAATATGGATTCACTTTCAAATGCCATTGTAAAATGGCCGATACACATCAGTATCCCCCCAAGCATAACTGAATTTTTCTTACCAATAATCCTATCAGCAAGCATTCCTCCAATTGCTGGAGTAAAGTAAACCAAAGCTCCATAGGCAGCATAAATAGAGAACGCAACCTCTTCACCGTTCATTAAATCTTTGAACAGTTGAGTCGATAAATATAGAACCAATAAGGCTCTCATTCCATAGAAACTAAAACGTTCCCACATTTCAGCGAAAAATAAATAAAATAGCCCTTTAGGATGTCCGAACATTTCTCCTTGCTCGCTTATTTCTAAGTTTTCGTTACTTGCAGTTTCTTCACTCATAATCAATATGTGTTTTTTACGAGCTCCGAAAGTACATTTTTTTTTTGAAATGATATCTAGAGAATCAGTTTTGACCGTTATCTTTTACCGTTCTATCTAAATTATTTAACTTCTATGGTCAAAAAGGTATGATTATTAGTTGTTAATGATATTTTTGTGACCCAAAATAAAAGACAATGAAATTATTACAACTTTCTACTTGCGTATTTATTTTCTTATTAACTTCTTGTGCAGCGCCTGCGAAAGATGCAGTGATTGACGGGTCTAATCTTATTGAAGAATCCAATTTATGTGATAGAGTTTGGTCTACGGATGAAATAGATTACCATACATTATCCAATTATATGGATGTATATGTGTCGCATATACACTTAGACGTTGAAATTTCATTTGATGAGAAAAAATTATTCGGTAGTGCTACTCACACTATTGAGAACCCCTGTAATAAAGAGGTAATTGTTTTTGATTCTCGATCTTTAGATATTACATCAATTACCCTAAATGATGGAGAGAAAGCTACTTATGAATTGGGAGAATATGATGAGTTATTGGGAGAGTCTATAACTGTGCATATTAAAGAAGATACTAAAAAGGTTAAGATTAATTATTCCACTACTGAAGATACTCGGGCATTGGATTGGTTAGTTCCAGCTCAAACTGCGGGTAAAGAGAACCCTTTTATGTATACGCAAGGGGAGGCTGTATTAACAAGAACATGGCTTCCTTGTCAAGACACTCCTGGAAGAAGAATAACTTATTCTGCAAAAGTGAAAGTCCCTAATAACTTGATGGCAGTTATGAGTGCTTCAAACCCGACAGTTAAAAATGAAGCAGGGATCTATGATTTTGAAATGAATCAGTCCATTCCCACTTATTTGATGGCGATTGCAGTCGGTGATCTAGAGTTTATTGAAATTGATGGAAGAACTGGTGTTTATTCAGAACCATCTATGATTGAAGCTTGTAGATATGAGTTTGGTGATATGGGTAAAATGGTGGATGCAGCTGAAGGTCTTTATGGAAAATACCAGTGGGAAAGATATGATGTAATCGTATTGCCTCCAAGCTTTCCATTTGGAGGAATGGAGAACCCAAGATTAACTTTTGCTACACCAACGATTATAGCCGGAGATCGTTCTTTAACAACTTTAGTAGCGCATGAGTTAGCGCATTCATGGAGTGGGAATTTGGTAACAAATTCTAACTGGAGTGACTTCTGGTTGAATGAAGGTTTTACAATGTACTTCGAAAGACGAATTATGGAGGAGCTTTACGGCAAAGACTATGTAGATATGCTAGCATTATTGGGCTACCAAGATTTATTGGCGTCTTTATCGGCTCTAGAGCCTAAAATGCAAATGCTTAAGCTAAAAATGAAAGGAATTAATCCAGATGATGCAATGACGGATATCGCTTATGAAAAAGGATATTCTTTTTTGCGATTAATAGAAGAACTTTCTGGACGTGAAAAGTTTGATGTTTTCATAAAAGGTTACTTTACTACTCATAAATTCCAAACAATGACAACTGAGGTATTCATTGCATACCTTAAAGAGAATTTATTGGAGCCAAATAGTATTGAGTTTAATTTGAATGAATGGGTTTACGAATCTGGACTTCCTCAAAATTGTCTTGTTGTTGCTTCTGAAAGGTTTAATTCGGTTGAAGCTCAATTAGCTTCATTTTATGAAACAAATAAAGCTAGTTCTGTTACTCCTCAAGATTGGTCAACGCATGAGTGGTTGCACTTTATTCGGCATTTTAAACCAGGAACCACAGTAGACCAAATGGCTACCTTGGATGAAGCTTTTCATTTAACACAATCAGGTAATTCTGAAATTGCGGCTATCTGGTTTGAAAAAAGTATTAACGCCGGTTACGATAAAATTGATATTGAGTTAGAAGCATTTTTAATGAGGGTAGGTAGAAGAAAATTTTTGCAACCGCTTTACAACGCTTTAGCAACTACTGCAGAAGGAAAACAAAAAGGGTTAGATATTTACGTAAAAGCTAGAAATAACTATCACTTTGTAGCTACAAGTACAATAGATAAGATACTCGGTTATTCAATTCGTTAGCAATACCATTCTTCATCTTAAAGTGTTCCTCGAAAATGTGTAATTTGTTCGATTAAATTAGTAGCTTTGAAAAACAAAGTACTTTTAATCGAATTTTTATGACTGAAAAAGAAGAACAAAAAGAACAATTAGGACATTTATCCGAGATAAGAAACTTGATGGAAAAATCCTCTCGGTTTTTATCATTAAGTGGTTTGTCAGGAATATTTGCGGGGATCTATGCTCTGCTAGGAGCATATCTAGTTTATAGTGACTTTCACATTTTATCTTCTAATACTGCTAGAGTTAGTTACTCCGAATTTATCAGTGCCAATTCTGGCAACGATTCAGTAATTCTGAAAATTCAATCGCTATTTATCATAGGAGCCATTGTTTTGTTATTGTCGCTTGTTACAGGTTATATATTTACAAGTAGAAAGGCCAAGAAGCAAAATTTAAATGTTTGGGATAGCACCACCAAAAGAATGGTTGTAAGCCTTTCTATTCCTCTAATTGCTGGCGGTATATTTTGTTTAATATTAATTAAGCACGAAGTTGTTGGTCTGATTGCTCCTGCAACGCTTATTTTTTACGGACTCGCATTGCTAAACGCAAGTAAGTACACATTTAACGATATTAAATATTTAGGGGTTTTGGAAATTGTTCTAGGTTTAGTTTCTGCATATTACATAGGAAGAGGTCTTCTTTTTTGGGCAGTCGGATTTGGTGTTCTTCATATCGTATATGGAACGGTTATGTATTATAGATACGATCAAAACAAATAGTAATTTGGGTGCAAGGGTTTAATCAATTAAATAAAGCTTTTGATAGTCGTGTAAGATTAGGTCTTATGTCTATTCTTGTTGTAAATAATTGGGTTAGTTATAAAGATGTAAAAGAAAATCTAAGCTTAACAGATGGTAATTTGGCAAGTCATGTTTCATCTTTAGAGAAAATTAAATATGTCGAGATAAAAAAACAGTTTGTAGGGAAGAAGCCTCAAACGTCTTATAAAGCTACCGAAATGGGGAGAAAAGCCTTCGCTGGTCACATTGATGGATTAGAAAAATTACTAAAAGGACAATAACCTTTTTTTATTTGCATTTTAACCTTATGTATCAAGGTGCTTTTAAATGAATTATTAGAACTCCCCTTATGTAAATCCCTTTCTTTTCTTTAATTATGGGGTAATTGATATTGCCAGAATTGTTAAAATCAAATCTTACATACCAAAGATGATTGATGTATTGCCTTGTATTCATCAGTAGCTAAAGGTAATAATCTCATTTCGAACATATTTATTTAAGAGAATAGTAAAAAAACCTTACTATTATTAAAATATTTCTATTTTTGCTATCTAGGAATAATCTAAAATCAAGAAATGAAAAAAAATATACTTAATTGGAATGTAATTGCCCTAGTTGGATTGGTAATTGGTTTTTCAAGTTGTGGTGAAGAGACTAGTGCAGAAAAGGAAACAGCTATTGTCGAAGAGAGTGATGAGGATACGAGTTTTTTGGATATACCAGAATTAGATCCAGATATGGCTTATTCAGTTCCAACTCCAAATGAGTTGTTTGCCGTAATAAAAGAAACTGGGGTTGCATATGATGGCTCGATTTTAAATTCAACTGATAACAGAGAAAAGTATTCTTCTAAAAAAATGCAAGCGCTTAATTTTGGTGTTTATTTTGCTGATTTAGCTTTTGCTAGTAGCTTTCAAGAGAATGCTTCCATTCTGAGTTACTTTGGTGCTATTAAAGTTTTAAGTGATGAGCTTGGTATTTCCAATGCGTTGGATGCAGCGATTTATGAAAAAGTTGAAGTGAGTCTTCAAAATGAAGATTCT
This sequence comes from uncultured Flavobacteriales bacterium, assembly GCA_963926405.1. Lineage (GTDB taxonomy): Bacteria > Bacteroidota > Bacteroidia > Flavobacteriales_D > Parvicellaceae > CALSMU01. The sequence goes on along the minus strand of CAWUXI010000072.1, from coordinate 7,535 downwards.
GACTCTTTATCGTTTCTTTCAAATGATACTTATTTTCAAGCGTATTCTTATTTAGAGGAAAATGAACGAGGTTCTACTTTGGCATTAATTGTGCTTGGAGGATGGATTGAAAGTTTATATATAATGACCAACCTAGGAGAGTATGAAGCAGGCAGCAATTTAGTAGCTCGAATCGGAGAACAAAAACTAACCGTTGGGAATTTAATGGGGTTTATGATGAAATACCAAGACGATTCAAATGTTCTTGAAGTAATGGAAGAATTAGCAGATATTGAAGAACTATTTTGGAGTTTTGAAGAGGTAGAAGGTGAGAAGGTTGAAACTGCACAAGAAGGCGATGTATATGTCCTTTCGGGAGGTTCTACAATTATTGTTTCAGCAGAACAATATGAAAAATTAAAAGAATTAGTTTCTGAATTAAGAAACGAGATAATTGAAGGAGAGCTTTAAAATATAAAATTTAAGTTATGAAAAGATTATTTGCAAATCTGTTTTTAGTTGCTTTAGTACTGGCACCTAGCGCTTTAATAAGTCAAAACTGTAGAGGCGTTGTTAAATATTGTGACCATGCTAAGCGAGATGGATTTTTACGCAATGGACAATCTCTAAGTGGAGCCTTTGTACAAGGAGATACTGCAGAAGTTACTATTATTGTTTATAAAGATATGGAGTACAGAATATCTCTTTGTTCGGAAACCCATAGAGAATTGAATGGAAAGTTTGAATTCAAAATGGTTGAGAAGATAACAAAACCAGCTTGGGAAGAAGTGACAACCTTTGAAATGGAACAGAAATATGATGATTACGGAGAGCTTATCGGAGAAGAAAAAATAGAAAAAACAGCAAGAAAACGCGTTTACAAAAAAGTAGATGTTGTTCGTTACGACAATAAAAAAGATGAAGATGCTCAGGAATTTATTTTTATTTCTGATAAAACAAGAAAATTAACTATTCAAGTTTTTATACCTGCGCCTGAAGGAGCTGTTGAAAGTCAAGGTCTTGGTGCAGAAACGTATGCTTGTGTTGGTTTGCTGATTGAACACCAACCATCGTTAGTCCTTGGATTTAATAGATAAAAATTGATAACTTTATTTAAAGCCCTGCTCATTTGAGTAGGGCTTTTTTATTTTTGGGAAATGAATATACAAGAAATATTAAAGAATAGCAAGAAAATTGTAATAACAACACATCAATCTCCAGATGGAGATGCAATAGGATCTTCATTAGCATTGTGTGGTTACTTGGTAAAAAAAGGTTTTGATGTAAGTGTCGTTGTTCCAGATAGTTTTCCCAAGTTTTTAATGTGGATGATAGGAGCAGAGAATGTACATGTTTACGACGATGACGAAAATGTTGTAAAAGGGCTAATAAGAGAAGCGGATTTAATATTTAGTTTAGATTATAATGATTTAAAACGTGTTGGTGCTGTTGGAGATTTAATTTCAAAGTCTACCGCTTATAAAGCAATGATTGATCATCACCTGCATCCAACAGATTTTGCAGATTGGATATGTAGCGATACATCATCTTGTTCTACAGCTCAACTCATCTATAATTTTATTGAAGACCTAAATGATTTAGATTTAATCGATGATCAAATAGCAGAAGGTATTTATTGTGGTATAATGACGGATAGTGGCTCATTTAGATTTCCTTCTGTCCAGGCTAAAACGCATTTAATAGCAGCGGATTTAATAAATAGAGGCTTAAATCATTCTCGAATCCATGAATTAGTTCACGATGTAAACACGTTACCTAAATTGCATTTATTAGGTTTTGCGTTAAATGAAAAACTAAGAGTGTTGCCAAACGTGCCTGTTGCAGTTATAGCAATAAGCTGGGAGGAATTAAAACAGTTTAACTACAAGAAAGGTGATACGGAAGGATTAGTTAATTATGCGCTGTCTCTTGAAGGAATTGAAATGGCAGCATTTATTAAGGGAGATGATAATAAAGTAAAAATGTCATTTCGATCAAAAGGAGATATCGCTGTGAATGAGTTTTCAAGTCAGAACTTTAGTGGCGGAGGTCATAAAAACGCTGCTGGTGGAATTAGTTTCACATCGTTTGAAGAAACAGTGGAATTATTCGAATCTAAAATTGTTGAATTTTTAAAATGAGAATACTTTTTATAATACCAATATTTCTTATGTTTAGCTGTCAGCCTGAGCAAGAGATAGTGGTTTTTGACGAACCTGATTCAGAAATATCATTCACTAAAGAGCAATCGATAGAAATGCACCGAATGTGGGTAAAAGATGAATCCTATAAAATTGATCGATATATCGAACGACACAATTGGGACGCAATTTCTACAGAGTCTGGGGTGAGGTATTTTGTATATGAAAAAGGTAGTGGTATGTCAGTAGAGAAAGACATGCTCATCACTGTTGAATTTGAGGTGAGGTTGATTGACTCTGATACCACGCTTTGTTATACTTCTGATGAAAATGGGGATCACACCTTTTTAGTTGGAATGGATAATGTAGAATCGGGTTTGCATGAGGCCGTTAAATATTTACATGTTGGAGATAGAGCCTATATAATACTTCCGCATTTTGCAGCTCACGGCCTATTGGGAGATATGAATAAAATACCACCCTTATCGACAGTGCTTTACGATATTTATGTTGTAGATGCGAAAAATAAATAAAAATATATCTATCTTCTTTTGGGTTTCCATTATTTTAATTGGCTGCGAAACAGAAACACCTGAATATTTCTTTACCGATGGAGGGTTGAAGTATAAATATCAAGATATTGTAGGCCAGGGTAGAGAACCTCAAGTTGGAGATGTGTTGTCTGTTTTAATGAAATGGAGTACTATTGAAGATTCGGCATTCTATGTATCAGTTAATACTGATTATAATGGCTGCGATATTATTAAGTTGCAAAAAGAAAATCAGCCTGGAGGAATTGAGGAGGGGTTTGCAAAGTTAAAGGAAGGTGATAGTGTTACTTTCTATATTAATCCCGAAAGGTTTTTTAAGGAGTACATTCAGTCAGAACCACCTGCTTTTTTAATTAGTGATGCTGAAATGAAAATTGATATTAGGCTAATTAAAGTTCAAAGCAACAAAGAGTATGAGTTAGCTTTAATAGAATGGCAGCGACTTAAGGATTTTGAAGAATTTAAAAAAATAGAAGAGACATTAGATTATTGGGCCAGCAGTGGAGATTCCATCGTTGAAGTTGATGGATTGTACATAGTCTATGATTTTATGGATAAGGGAGAGAGTATCAATTACAATGAGGTTTTCGAACTACATTATATTGCCACTTTTACGAGTGGGCAGGAGTTCTATAATACCTATAATAACGGTCATCCAGATGAGTTTCAATTTGGTGAAAAAGGCCAGATGGTGGAGGGGCTTAAAAAAGCAATTTCATTATTGAAATACGGACAAAGAGCTAAGGTTTTAATACCTTCTGATTTCGGTTTTAAAGCTAGAGGTTCAGCAGGTAACATTGTCCCTCCGTATACTCCTGTAATTTATTATCTAGAAATTTTACCTAAGGTTGGTGAATACGTTTTTATTGAAAAGTAAAATCAAATTCTTCAATTGAACCCAATGCGACTGGTAAATCAACCCAGTCAGCGAAAATAGTACCTTGTTCTTTCATATCAATAGAGGCATGAATATATCAATTGCGTTTTGAGGAAGAGATCTTCTCCAAATTTCAAAATTTCCATTTGGATCTAAAATAATATGTGGGGATTTGCAGTTCCCTTCTACCTGTAGCTTTTCCATGTGAAATTACTTAATAACTACAATAGGCTTAATTTTTAAGATATAATATAAATTATTTTAGAGGATAATTAATTAGCCAATAAGGAACATACAAGGCCTTTTATTTAAATTAGGAGCATGTTTTTTCCAATCAATAATCTTTTTAGTTTGAATAAATTCATTCTCCAAAGAGATGTCTGCAGCTAAGCAAAGTCTTGTGTTCGGGGCACATTGCTTTAATAAATCTTCCATTAAATGATTGTTTCTGAATGGAGTTTCCATGAAGATTTGAGTAATTCCACTTGTCGCTAGGCTCTCCAGGTTTTTAATTTTTTTAATTCTCAGGGTTCGTTCTTTTGGAAGGTATCCATTGAAACAAAAATTTTGACCATTCATTCCACTTGCTATTAGTGCCAATAAAATAGACGAAGGTCCTATCAATGGAACAACTTTAATGTTTTTGGAATGCGCTATACTTACAATATCACTTCCTGGGTCTGCAATTCCCGGACATCCCGCTTCACTAATTACACCGATATTGTTTCCTTCTAGTATTGGGTTCAAAAATGATTCAAGCTCCGTAGGAGAAGTATGCTTATTTAATACCGAAAAATGTAATTCATCAATATCTATTTCTTGTTCAACTTTCTTTAAAAAACGCCTAGTGGTTTTAATGTTTTCTACTATAAAATACTTGGTTTCAATAATGATTTGTTGAACATCTTTAGGTATTACAGAATCAATGGTTGAGTCACCCAAGGTTGTTGGTATCATGTAAATTTTACCTTTCTCCATTATGATATTTTCTTTGTAATCATTTCACATGCCTCATCCAGTAATTGATATACTTTTTCAAATCCATCATCAATACCGTAATAAGGGTCGGGAACAGGTGTGTTCTTTTTAGGGTTTATTTCGTTTAATATAAGCCGTACTTTTTCAATGTCTTCATTTGAGTTTGCTAAAGAAACGATATCCGACAAGTTAGAGCCATCCATGGCATAGATAATATCAAAATCCTCGAAATCGTTAGAGGAAAATTGTCTAGCTTGCTGATGTGAGATGTCTATACCATACTTATTCGCTATGGCTACAGCTCGATGGTCAGGTCCTTGACCAACATGCCAACCTCCTGTGCCAGCAGAGTCGACTTTTATGTCAAATCCTTTGTTGTTTAGTTTTGCTTGTAATATGCCTTCTGCAAGAGGAGAACGACAGATGTTACCTAAACAAACCATTAAAATTTTCATAATCAATCTTTGTAGCAAAAATAGTTAAAGAACATTTACAAACTAGCTGCTCCTGATTTAGAAAGTTTTATTCTGTATCTAAGTAGTAATTCCATTCCGCCTCTTCCATTAGTGGCAACTGACAAACCAGACATATTTAAGTCATAACTAACGCCCAGAGAAAATTCTGAAAAGTTTAAGAATAGGGTTGTATAAAATGCATCTCCAATTCTGATGTAAGTGCCCAATGAAATAGTTGATTTGTCGTAATATCCAGTGTATTTAGAGCTTTCTTTAAGAGAGTAAATAAAGTCCGTTCCAACTGAAAAAGCTTGATTTGGGCCTTGTTTAAAATAAATCATATTTGGTGAAAAAGCTATTTTAGAACCATTTTTACTAAACTCCCCTCCTCCATGTATAGTATATCTTTGATAAAGGTTTTCATTCCCATTAAGCAACGTGTTTTTTGGTTTTGATAAGTGAGCAACAGAAATACCAAAATTTATGGAATTTTGATTGTTAAATTTCCCAAAGTAATACAGCCCCGAATTAATATCAAATTGAAAAGATTTATCAGTAATCAACGTTTCGCCATTGTCTAAATTTGAATCAAAAGTTGATCCTGTCCATTGTTGGTCCCAAGTTAATGTTTCCATACTTGCAAACCTCTGAAAAAATGAAGGTTGAAAGCCAAGTGCTATTTGATGATTATCAGCTACTTCAATTGCGTAACTTATGCTGATATTGGCAATGTTTGTTGTCAATTGACTATCACCAGATTTATCGTTGTAAAAATTGACACCTAACCCTAAAAAACTATTATTTGATTTTCCTTTGATTAGTTTAGCATCTGCACTTGCCGAGATTGTATTGTAGGGGTTTGAACTAATCGATTTCCACTGGTTTTTAAACCCGGTAAGCACTTGGATGTCACCAGGAAAAAAACCAGTTGCCCCAGGGTTTATTGCCATAGGCGAGGCGTAAAACATACTAAAGTGTTTGTCCTGCTGTGCTTGTCCATTTATGAAGATAATCAAGGCTAATGTGCTAAATGCTAATTTTCTCATGTCTGTTTGTATTAACAATTTATTTAACCAAAGTTATGTTTCCTTTTAACGAGCCTTTGTCTCCATTGGTGTATTCGTATTCCAGATAGTAAGCAAAGACGCCTGTGTTTTGTGGTTTCCCTTTGTAATAACCATTCCATCCTGAGGATAGCTCTTTGGATTCAAAAACCTTCTCGCCGTATCTATTGTAGATCATTAAAGTAAAAGAGGTAATTCCAGATCCTCTTACATAAAGTACATCGTTATGCGTGTCATTATTTGGAGAGAATGCAGTTGGTATTCCGATAACCGATTCTACCTCCTCAATAACTTCTAATGTTTGACAAGTTGTATCTGTACAGCTTGTTGCAGTATATGCAATTAAACAAATTGAATATGACCCTTCACCGGCATAGGTAACTGATGGGTCGACATCCGTTGACGTTGCTCCGTTTCCTAAATCCCAAAAATAGGTTACAGCATCGTTAGATGAAGTATTGGTAGGTACCAAAGTTTCACCAAGAGAAATCGGATTTCCAGATAAGTCGAAACTTGCAATGGGAGCACCTGAATTGCTGATTGAAATTGGGCCAAAAGAATCTATACAGCCATTATCATCAGTAACTACCAAAGTGTACTCGCTATTGGTTAAGTCAGTCGCATCTAAGTTTCCTGCTCCTCCATTCCACGTATATGAATAAGGAGTAGTTCCACCTATAACAGATATTCCAGTAATTGAACCATTTCCTGCGTAACAATCCTCATCCGTTATGTCAATTAGGGTGGGGTCAATTGATGGTCCATCGATAAAACCAACTGTAATTGGCCCCATAATAGAAGAGCATCCATTTCCATCTGTTACGGTAAGTGTATAAACTCCTTCCTGTAATCCGATTGTATCCTCAGAAATAGAGCTGTTTAAATCCCAGAAATAAGTATACGGAAGTAATCCTCCTGAAGCTGTTATTCCAGTAATCGAACCATTTGCAGAAAAGCATGTCTCCGGGCTTACAAAAATTGAAGAACTGTCTAATGTTGGCCCTAAAACATCTATAATAGTATATGGATTTGTTGTAAATATACACCCTGCATTGTCCGTAATTGTGAGTGTGTAAGTTCCTGCTATTAGACCTATCGCGTTGGCGGTAAGGCTTGTTGTTCCGTTCCAATTAAATGTGTATCCAGGTGTCCCCCCTGATACTGCAATACCAGTTATAGATCCACTTCCTTGTGTGCAAGCATCATTGACTAAAGCAAGGGTAGTTGTATCTATAGTTAATCCTAAATTAATCACAGTAATAGAGTTAGAAATTACAAAACAACCAAGTGCATCCGTTACAGTAAGTGTGTAACTGCCTCCTCCTAATAATGAAGTGTCAGCGGTTAATGTAGTGTTGGTATTCCAGCTATAACTAAGTGGGGCGTTTCCACCAATAGTCGTAACTCCGGCTATTGAACCATTTGTTGATCCACATGTTTCATCTGTTATTACTAAACCAGATGTATCCAATAAAGGAGCTGTGTTGTCA
>CAWUXI010000071.1:0-10049 GCA_963926405.1 uncultured Flavobacteriales bacterium | reverse complement strand
ATTAAGTCGTAAGGCTAAGTCTGGAGATAAGGATGCAATTAAACAACATGAGGTGTTTGAAGCGGCAATAAAACATCTAGAGAAAGGTAATTCAATTCGTTCTTTAGGTCTAGAAATAGAGAAAATGGCGCTGTTAGATGAAATGCACTTACTTACAGCAAAACCAGTATTGTATTTATGTAATGTAGATGAAGCATCTGTGAAAGATGGAAATAGCTATGTAGAGGCTGTAAGAGAAGCAGTAAAGGATGAAGATGCAGAAGTGTTAATTCTTGGAGCAGCTATTGAAGCTGACATTAATGAATTAGATACTTATGAAGAAAGACAGATGTTTCTGGAAGATCTAGGTTTAGAGGAGCCGGGAGTTAGTAAACTGATTTCGTCAGCTTATAAATTATTAAAATTACAAACATATTTTACGGCAGGGGTTAAAGAGGTGAGAGCTTGGACAATCAATTTAGGCATGACTGCGCCGCAAGCAGCCGGTGTTATACATACAGATTTCGAAAAAGGATTTATTAGAGCAGAGGTTATTCATTACAATGACTTTGTTGAGTTTGGTTCTGAAGCTAAATGTAAGGAAGTTGGTAAATTGAATGTCGAAGGAAAGGAATATGTGCCTGAAGATGGTGATGTAATGCACTTTAGATTTAATGTGTAAATACTAAACCAAGTTCTTAATCGTTATGAATTGAATGAAAATATTTGCCTTACAAATTTTATTATTTATTTGCATTGCTTTTCAGGCACAGAATGGGGGGAATAGTACGTTTCAATTTTTAAATTATTCTAATTCTGCCAGAGTAGAGGCTGCTGGAGGTTATCTTCTTACAATCAAGGACAACGATGCATCTTTAGGAGTAGAGAATCCTTCCTTATTGAATTCTTCCATGCACGGATTTTTAGCATTGAATTATGTTAATTATTTTGCTAATTCTAGTTATGGTTATTCTTCGTATACAAAACACTATACAGGTATTGGTACATTTAATACTTCTTTATTGTTTGCGAATTATGGCAAGTTCGAATATGCTGATGTAAGCGGTGAAAGAAATGGAAGCACTTTTTCTGCAAACGATGTCGCACTTGCTGTTGCCTATGGCAGGGAGTTGGATTCAAATTTTTCGATAGGCGCGGACATTAAGTTTGTAGGTAGTTTTTTAGAAGTGTATAATGCATATGGAATCAGTTCAGATATTGCTGCAACGTATACAAAGAAAGCGAATGGGTTTGCAGCAGCTTTTATGATTAAAAATTTGGGAATACAATTAAACACGTATACTTCCAATAATAGAGAACCATTACCATTAAATATTTTAGCAGCTTTTTCGAAGAAATTGAAACATGCCCCATTTCGATTTTCATTTACAGCGCATAACTTGCAGCAATGGAATATTATTTATTTTGATGCAAGTCAACAAGCTAGTTCAGACCCATTAACAGGTGACGCAATAGACATAGCCGAACCAGGTTTCGTTTCTAAGGCATTGTATCATTTGGCAATTGGAGGAGAGATGTTATTGTCAAAAAACTTCAATATTCAATTTGGGTATAACCATAAAAATAGAAAAGATTTAAGTTCAGGTATTAGGCCAGGTGCATCTGGATTTTCTTGGGGATTTGGATTTAAAGTAAAGAAGCTACATATGAGCTATGGTATGGGTAAATACCATATTGCAGGAACATCCAATCATTTTACAATTTCTACACAAGTAGGAAAACCTCCAAAGACTGATTCCTTTTACCATCAAGATTATTAAACAGTAGTTCCATCTACGTAGTCGCGCAGATAAGAAAAGTGCTCGGTAAGTTGACCGTTTTTAGTTTCTGAAGCTCTACCAATAATATCTTCAGGGTCATTTCCCATTAAAGGTTCTAATACGTGTTCTAAAAACATTTCGCCAAAATCAACAGACGCGTCTAATGGTAATTCGCAGGGAAGGTTATCTACCGCCATAACTCCAATTACTCCGTCTTTCATAAAGTCATCTTCACTTTCTGTAATAGGATTGTATCCATAAAGAGGATCTGCAATGGTAGATGGACGCAAGGTGCTAGCAATTGCACAATCAATGTCGCAGCTAATATCTGCTACTATTTGAATGTTCCAATCTTTCGCTTTTGCGTCATCTCTTGTAAAAATATAAGGGGCTTCACTATCCCAGTAATGACATGCTATATACATGTCTGCAATAGATGAATATTGATTGAATGCAGAAACAAAATTTGAAGGGTCCTCATAGAAATCAGACTTGGAGAAGCTTGATCCATCAGGTTTAGCATTGTATTCGTCAACAGCAAGTTGGGTAAATACGGGTTCGTTAAAGTCATTATTTAAAAACTCAGGAGAAGTAACTTCCTTTAAATTTATTTTTTCAATAATCTCAATAGCACCTCCGCCAACACGCCCTTGTCCGGTAATTACTATTTTAAAGTTATTGGGCAGCTTTATATTTACTAATTGAGCTTCCATATCTGCTCTATTCTCACATTCGTGAGCAGGCTTTAAATTGTATGCGCCAGATTTCTTTCCGTACGCTAAAAAGCCATTGTAACAACCTACAATTCCTGCATATCTTCCGAAAGCAATCAACCTTCTTCCTTTCGAATCTTTAATAACTTCCCAGTCTATTAATTGAATGTTTTTATCTATAACAGCTTTAAGCAATTGTCTATTATAAGGTTGTTCTTTAAATGTATGAGAAAAGAATAAGTATTTCTTATTTGGAATTAACTGTTCTATAGGCACTTCTTTGACTCCGATTAAAATATCGCAATCTTCGACCGATTCTACCACAGCAACACCTAGTTTCTGGTACTCTGCATCTTTGAATTTCCGGATGTTACTCGCTTGGACATATATCTCAACATCAGGGTAATTATTTAAAATATACTCGCATTGAGAAGGAGTCAATGCAACCCGTTTATCTGGTGGATTTTTACCTTCTTTTATAATGCCAATTTTAACCATTTCTGTTGGGTTTGCTGCTAAGATAAAAATAAAGACTCAAATTAAGAATTACTCAACTCAGTTTATTTTCCCTTATAATAACTGAGTGGCTTTAGCAAGACCTCCCAAGAGAAATATTGAACTTTAAATATTTCATTAGTTCCATTGATTCTGCACCATGCTTTCTCTGGGTTCCAAACAACTTGATTATTTGTTTCAGGGCTAGCATCTGCTTTTTTCATTTTCCAGACCTGAACTTCGTTTAATTCACTCTTTTTATCAGTTACTGAAATTTCATAATCTGGAACCAGAGCGAAAACAGAATCAACTTGATCTTGCGTTAGTTCCTTGTTTACGTCGTTGTAATGAATTTTTTTATAGTGCGTTAAATAATGTTTCACTTGACTTGAGTCAAATATTGGTACAGATTGCATTTGATGATTATACAATGCTACTGTAGTTTCATTAAGAACATCAATCGTATAAGAGTTTTCAATTTCGTGATTAAATTTAACAGCAATCTTTTTAATAGAATTAGGAGGGTAATTAAATACACCTGTAAACCTCCAGTCTTGAAAGGTTGTGTGGAAACGAACATCCAGTGTTCCTACCATATCTTGTTTATGAGTAATATAAGGGATGTCAGATTTAACATCACCTATTTTAAGTAGCATATATGTTCCGGCATGATCGTTTGTTGCGCTGCCAATGAACCATGTTTTATGCGGTTTTTCTTTTCCTTTTAAAAAAATTTCCACCTTTTTATGGCGAACAGCTAGCAAGGTTAGAACATTCTCAATAGCAATTTCAGGCACATCCTGTTTAACTCTAATTCTCTGAAATGTGTTGGTGATTAAATCTACACTACTTGGGAGTGCTTTGTATTTAGAATCTCCAATCATCCATGTTTTTCCGTCAGCTTTACGTGTAATAGTGATGGAGTTTTTTTCTGTATCTGAAATAATAAACGTTTCTACTAATGAAGTGTCGGCAATAGCAAATTCACTGAAAGTTTCAGAAGATGCATCACTTTCCTGATCCCCTAAAAAAGACATATACAATGCTAAAGCACCTAAAACAACAACAAGTGTAATTACAAGACCGTATTTTTTCATAAAATGTTAATTCTTTTGTTAAGTAAGAGACTGTTTAATAGCAAATTTTCTTCTGCGAATATACCATTGAATGAGCCCTAATATTACTACGAGTATAACGGGAGTTGTTAAGTTAAACGTCTGCCAAGACTTCCTATTTAGGGAAATCTCCTTTCTATTAAGTAAGCGGACTATTTTCATGCGGGAACGCAGAGAGATTAAATGTTCATTCCCCATCATTCTGTCCATTAAATTGGTAAAGAAAACACCGTTACCATACATAATAGCAACTTGATTGTTTTGATCTCTAACGATGGGTTCGAATTGCAGTCCATAAGGTCTTAGTTCTCCTTTTTCACTCATTCCTAATTCGTTCCGGATTAAATCACCGTCTCCAATTACTACCATTTTATTAGCCTTACTTTTTTCTTTATAATTTGCTGCAGGGTCGTTTACATACTTGTCTATAATCCTTCCCTTATAATGCGAAGTAAATTCCCCTTCCAGCAATAAAGCTAATGGCTTTGTAATGTCCGGGTCGTTTCTCAAAGAATCAATGGGACGGTAACCATGCTGATTGTATTCATAGGATATTCTGAAACGAGCAGGCATTACTTTGTAGTTTTTAGAGGTCTCCAATAGCACAGTTTTTTTAATTTCTTGACTGCCAACGGGTTCAACAGAGCTTCCATATCTAATTTTGATGGGAGCAACATTGTGGGTTAAATCAGAAGTATTTTGATTTGTTAAGACTGGGTATAAGAACCAATGATCTAAAACTTTGTAGTTATTTTTCCTCATTATCGGTCCACAATTAACATCCGCAACCAAGTTCTTGTTAATTCGTGCACCGTATTTGAAAAGCATGTCATCCAAGTTTAAATCGTATTGAAAAGTATTTACGACTTCTTTTAGGGCTAAACTATCTTCTGGGACATCAAGGTTATCGATTAACCAGAAAACTTTTCCGCCGTTCATTATATATTGATCAATAACATATTTCTCTTTTTCGTTAAAAGGAAGTGTTGGTTTTGCAACAACCAAAGCATGGAATTTATCCAATGATTTTAAGTTTTCCTTACCTGTTGAGTCAATAATTTGAACCGTGTCAACATTATAAAATTGTTTTAATTCATATTGTATGGACCATGCTTCAGCGTTGGTTAATTCTCCGTGCCCTCTTAAGAAAGCAATGTTATCCCTACTTTGATTGGTTAATTGCCAGAATGCTTTAACAAAATTGTATTCTAATTGATTGACTGCAGCATTGACATGGGCAGGAGAAACAAGAAAATTGCCGCCTGGCAAAAATTGAATAGCTTGTTGGTTTTCTCCATAAAGAATTTTTGCTCCGGCCCAAATCTCCGTAAATTCCTCTGTACCTTCTTTCTTGGATAGAATAAAGCTTGGGTATAATCCTAGTTCTGCTAATTGTTGTTTTAGCTCCTTCGCTAATTCTTTGTCTTCATTTGGATTGACGAATCTAAACTTTACTTTTTTCCCAGCATAAGCTTGAAATTCTTCAATTTGCTCTTTTATAGCGTTTTTTAATTTTTGGATAAATGCAGGGAACTCTCCATCCAAGTAGATCTCAATATTAATTACCTGGTCAATTTCGTTTTCTAAGAAATCAATAGTGTTGTCAGAAAGGGAATGCAATTTATCCTGAGTAAGGTCAATCCGTGCAAATTTTACATTTCCAATTATATTGATAACTATAATAAGAGCAAGAGCAATTAACACTTCTAGAACGTGTCTGAATTTTGGCGATTTTCTCTTCATAGTATTACCACTTTCTGGTTTGCAAGGCCAATTTAGTTAATAACAGGAACAGCGATATAGCACTGAAGTAATAAATGATATCTCGACTATCAATTACACCTCTTTGCACACTTACATAATGTTCATGTATTCCCAAATTCATAAAGATTAAATCGAAAGGAGTTGAAGAAATGGCGGCTAAAAATTGAAAGCCAATATAAATAGTAAAGCATAGAAGCAAGGCAATCATAAAAGCAATTACCTGGTTACTTGTAATAGAAGAAGCAAATATTCCGATAGCTACAAATACAGCTCCCAATAAAAATAGGCCAACATAAGCTCCCCATGTGCTTGCATGATCAATGTTGCCAATGGGGTCTCCAAGTGCTACAACAGAATAATAAAATATTAATGTAGGCAATAGGCTCAGTAGAACAAGTGTAACTCCAGCTAAATATTTGGCTAAAATTATTTGAAAATCACTAAGCGGTTTAGTCATTAAAATCTCAATCGTTCCTGTTCTTTTTTCTTCAGCAAATGAACGCATTGTGATTGCAGGAATCAAAAATAAAAAGATATTTGGAGCATTAATAAATAGAGATTGCAGCGAAGCCTCACCAAAGTCTAAAACATTACTAGGTCCGCTGAAAACCCACATGAATATTCCAGTTGAAATAAGGAATACCGCCATGGTAATGTATCCAATTAAGGAGTTTAAAAAGCTTCGTATTTCTTTTAAAAATAATGCGTACATACAACCTATAAGAAGTTAGGTTACAAAACTACTTAAAATCCGGATGAGAAGCGTTGCCTTACCCTAAGTTATAAAGCACAATTTGTTAGTTTGTTTCTATTGTATGTTTTGAAAACAGAAACCCACTTTTGTTTGAACTATGTCAGTTCGAGTGATTTTTTGAAATGAAATTGAGGAAAATTGTATCGAGAATAGAGATAGTTAAATAGATAATGTCATTCTCGATACAAAATTATTTTTCGGCGAATATCGATTAATAATTTCACTCGAATTGACAATAATAAATTAGTCTTTCTTTAATCCCATTAATATTGAGAATGCTTTATCAATGACATCATCCGTAACAACTAAAGTAAATTCATTTGTTGTAGAAATTATTTCGATAATATTAATTCCAGCCCAAGCTAATTTTTTAAAGATATAATAGTACAAGCCAGATACTTCCGTGTTTTTCATTGGAAGTTTAACAGTAATAGAAGATAAGTCACTTTTTGAAGTAATTAAATGTTCTTCTTTAAATTCTTTTTCAATTGGCTCTTTTAAAGAGTTACTTATTATAATGGTGGTTTCATAGATTCCTTGCGAAATTGTATGAAAGTGTTTTTTGTTCTTGCTAGCCTCGTCCAATAATGACTTTTGACTTCCAATAAGTGAATTTGAATTTTCATACGTATAAGCTCTCAAGTTAGAGCGGACGATGATATCTCCAATATTATTGACAAAATCTTTAATGCCAATATTTATTTTGTAATAGTAACTCGGTTCTAAGCGATTAATTGCCATTACAATGGCGCCTTCTTTAATTGGTTCACCCATTGCATCTTCAACCTCTTGTTTTATTTTTCGCGCAAGAGACGATACATTTATTAGTTTCTCTGCTAACGCTTCCTCAAGAAATGGTGAAGTCACAATAATTTTTTCAACTACTTTGGATATGGAACTCATGTTTAAAATTTAACGTTATGTTTAAAATACGCACAAAGATATGTTTTTTAGAACAACAAACGAATAAAAAAATACATTTGGCGTCTAATTGTTTAAAATAAATAAAATGAACGTTAAAGACTTAATGCAATCTGCTGAGGAGAATAGAACTCCTTTCTATTACTATGATATGGAATTATTAGAAAATACTTTAAATAAGTTAAAGTATGCTGCAGATAAATATAAGTACAATGTTCACTATGCTTTAAAGGCAAATACTAACGGCAGAGTATTGGATTTAATCTCTAGTTATGGATTTGGTGCTGATTGCGTCAGCGGCAATGAAATTGATAAAGCTGTGGCTCACGGATTTTGTCCTGATGAAATTGCTTTTGCGGGAGTTGGGAAAACAGATAGAGAGATAGAAGTTGGTTTGGACAATGCTATTTTTTGTTTCAATTGCGAATCTATGCAAGAAATAGAGGTGATAAACGAAATTGCAACTAGAAAAAATAAGATCGCTAATATTGCTTTGAGGATAAATCCTAACGTAGATGCAAATACACACAAATATATTACAACGGGTACAACCGAAAATAAATTTGGCATACTTGTGACAGAAATAGCTGCTGTTGTTAAATTAATTGAGTCAAGCAAGAATGTGAACTTAATTGGATTACACTTTCATATTGGGAGTCAGGTTACGGATTTAGTTGCTTATAAGAATTTATGTTTACGGGTAAACGAAATTCAAAATTGGTTTGACAAGCAAAATATTGGACTTAGGCATATTAATGTTGGCGGCGGATTAGGAATTGATTATGATAATCCAGATATAAATCCGATTGCTGACTTCGAAAGTTTTTTTTCGATTTTTAATACCTATTTAAAGTTAAGAAACGGTCAGGAATTGCATTTCGAATTAGGTAGGTCTATTGTTGGTGTTATTGGGAATCTAATTTCTAGAGTTCTCTATATTAAAGAGGGCGCTAGTAAAAGTTTTGCGATACTTGATGCAGGAATGACTGAGTTGATAAGACCAGCGTTGTACAATTCTAAGCATAAAATTGAAAATTTATCAAAGCATGCAAATGCGTCTAATTCTTTTTACGACGTTGTTGGCCCTATTTGCGAATCGTCTGATAGTTTTGGTGCAGAAATTAATTTACCTGCAACTTCTAGAGGAGATATTATAGCAATTAGATGTGCTGGTGCATATGGAGAGGTGATGGCAAGTAATTACAATTTAAGAGAGAAGCCAGTGGCTATATATTCTCGAAACTAAAAATGTAGCCTTATTTCTTCATTTTTTTCCAGCATCTGTTTTTAACTGAATATGGAAAAAGGGACTTTAGCTAATTGGTTGGAGAAATTAGTTTGTAGTTCATCATTTACTCTTGCCAAATGAGAATAAGAAACTAGGAACTGATTATAATGTATCTATTACTTTTGTTAATTCTATCTGATTTATTAGTTTTGTGACAAGGATGATTTCTCTCCGAAAAGAGGAAAGGATGAGTACTCTCCGTAATGAGTAAGAAATTACTTATTTAATATTTAAACTTATGGAAACTATGGTTAGTTCAACATTATCATCGCAAGAATCGATGGATTTAGAAAACAAGTATGGAGCGCACAATTATCATCCGCTACCAGTTGTTTTAGCCAAAGGAGAAGGTGTATATGTATGGGATTGTGAGGGAAAGAGATATTATGATTTTTTATCTGCTTATTCAGCGGTAAATCAAGGTCATTGCCACCCAAAGATTGTGAAAGCTTTGACGGATCAAGCTGCAACACTTACCTTAACTTCTAGAGCTTTTTATAACGATACATTAGGACCATACGAAAAGTTCATCACTGAATTTTTTGGATTTGACAAAGTGCTACCCATGAACACAGGTGCTGAAGCGGTTGAAACTGCCATCAAATTATGTAGAAAATGGGCGTACGAGGTAAAAGGAATCGTTGAGCACGAAGCGAAAATAATCGTTTGTGAAAACAACTTCCACGGAAGAACTACAACGATTGTATCTTTTTCAAATGATGAAGATGCCCGTAAGAACTTTGGACCATTTACACCTGGTTTCATTAAGATACCTTACAATGATTTAGGCGCGTTAGAATCTGCATTG
This sequence comes from uncultured Flavobacteriales bacterium, assembly GCA_963926405.1. GTDB lineage: Bacteria > Bacteroidota > Bacteroidia > Flavobacteriales_D > Parvicellaceae > CALSMU01. The sequence goes on along the minus strand of CAWUXI010000071.1, from coordinate 431 downwards.
AAAGAAGAGAATGTTGCAGGGTTTTTAGTAGAACCTATTCAAGGTGAAGCTGGGGTTTTTGTGCCAGACGAAGATTACTTATCAAAAGCTCAAGCGCTTTGTAATGCTCAAAATGTTTTATTCATCGCTGATGAGGTTCAAACAGGTATTGCTAGAACAGGAAGTCTTTTAGCAGTTTGTGGAGATTGTACTTGCCAAAACGCATGTGAGAAACAAGAGACTTACAGTACTCCTGATATTCTTATTTTAGGAAAAGCAGTGTCTGGTGGAGTATATCCGGTATCTGCAGTTTTAGCGAATAATGAAATAATGAATGTGATTAAGCCTGGACAACATGGCTCTACATTTGGGGGGAATCCCCTAGGCGCTAAAGTAGCTGTAGCTGCATTAGAAGTTGTAAACGATGAAAACCTTGCTCAAAATGCAAGAGT
>CAWUXI010000070.1:0-4368 GCA_963926405.1 uncultured Flavobacteriales bacterium | reverse complement strand
TAGATTCTGCTATTTATTCGGTGCCTTTAGTGCTAAATTATACTGGCCCATATGATTCAGATGATATTAAAAATTGTGTGTCATTTGGATCTGGTCATGTTCTGGAAGGAGATTATATTATTACTGTCGAGAATTTCTCTTTTTCAGATATGTATTTGGTTCGAAACGCTGTTGGTGATGGAGCCACAGAAGATTTGTCTATTACTTATTATAGATTAATTGGAAATGCAACTTGGGACGGGTGGTATAAGTGCTACAATTCTTATGGTGCAGATTGGGATTTCGATATGGACTTTGAACCGATTGTTGAATATTCATTTGATTCAGAATTGACATTATCAGCAGATTCTATTTGTGGTTCTGATGCATTAATTGTGTTCGATACAATTGTTTTCTTCGATGATTCTATATTGTATAATAAAATGTATAATCCAAATTTCGCATCTTATACAGGATATAGTACTTCAGTTAATTATGATTATGGTGATGGAATGGCTGATGGATCAGGAATTCATGTTTATAGTGCGAGCGGAAACTTTGTGGTTTCTGCGTTAGATACAATTCTTGCTTCAGGCTGGACAAATAATAGTTTTGTGTCGACTTGTAGTGATGTTGTTTTTGTTAAAGGTGCTACGACTTTAGGGTCAGATACAACAGTTTGTATGCAAAGTTCTATGATTCTTTCACCAGGTGATTTTGATACATATTCTTGGAATACTGGTCAGTTGACAGATTCAATAATAGTGGGTCCCATTTTGAATCCTGGGGTAATTACTTATACAGTTGATTTAACATTAGCTTCATGTAATTCAACGGCATCGATTACCATAACATTTGACAATTGCACAGGAATAGAAGAAGCCAAGAATCATAGTTTAAATGCATATCCTAACCCCGCAAATGATAATTTCACTATTAATACTGATTTTACACAGAATTATGAATTAAAAATTTATGATAATCAAGGGAAAATTGTAATGGTGCAGGAAATGATTGGAACAGTTCAAAACATTGATGTTTCAGTGCTTGAGCAAGGTGTATATATTCTTGAAATTTCAGAAGGAAATCAAGTTGTACGTAAAAAGCTACAAATATTAAGGTAAGTTGTTGTTAGAATAAAAATAATAATTATCTTTGCAGCCCGAGTAAAATTAGAGTAAAATGGCTAAGAAAGGAAATAGAATACAAGTAATACTAGAATGCACTGAGCATAAGCAGTCTGGAGTGGCTGGAACATCTAGATATATTACAACGAAGAATAGAAAAAATACTCCTGACAGAATTGAGTTGAAAAAATTCAATCCAATTTTAAAGAAGTACACAACTCATAAAGAGATTAAATAATTAAGCGATGGCAAAGAAGGTAGTAGCATCACTGCAAAAAGGTGGAGGAAAGCAACATTCAAAAGTTGTGAAGATGGTAAGATCTCCCAAGACAGGAGCTTATTCATTTAAAGAAGAAATTGTACATAACGACAAGGTTCAAGATTGGTTCGCTAAGAGCTAAATTACTTTATTGTTATTGAATGATATTTAAGCTTCTTCCGTAATTCGGGAGAAGCTTTTGTTCGTTTTTAGAGAACGAGATTAATCATTAAAGAAACAACTATGAGTTGGAAAAGTTTTTTTACACGCGAAAAAAAAGAGGACCTAGATAAAGGTCTTGAAAAAACGCAGAAAAGTTTTTTATCGAAGTTGGCTTCATCTGTAGCTGGAAAGTCTAAAGTTGATGAGGAAGTATTAGATAATTTGGAAGAAATTCTGGTTTCATCTGATGTTAGTGTTGAAACAACTCTAAAAATAATTGATAAAATTGAAGAACGTATTTCTCGAGATAAATATGTTAGTACAAAAGAATTAAACGGGATTCTAAAAGAAGAAATTACGAATCTTTTAGGGGAGAATAATATTGGAGAGGCTAAAGATTTCGAAATTCCTAAAATTGACAATAATCCATATGTTGTTATGGTTGTTGGGGTCAATGGAGTTGGGAAAACTACCACAATAGGAAAGCTAGCTTATCAATTAAAAAAGAAAGGCTTAAAAGTTGTCCTTGGAGCTTCCGATACTTTTAGAGCTGCAGCAGTGGACCAACTAAAAATATGGGCACAACGTGTAGATGTTCCAATTGTAGAACAAGGTATGGGTGCTGATCCGGCTTCTGTCGCTTTTGATACGCTAGAAAGTGCTAAAGCACAAGGAGCAGATGTGGTGTTAATTGATACTGCTGGAAGGTTACACAATAAAATTAACCTGATGAATGAGCTAACAAAAATCAAGCGAGTTATGGATAAAATCATTCCAGGTGCTCCACATGATGTTATGTTAGTTTTGGATGGTTCAACCGGTCAAAATGCAATTGAGCAAGCAAAACAATTTACTGCAGCAACTGAAGTTACTTCTTTAGCGATGACAAAATTAGACGGAACTGCAAAAGGCGGTGTTCTAATTGGCATTACAGATCAATTTAAAATACCTGTAAGATATATAGGTGTTGGAGAAGGACTGGAGCATTTACAAGTTTTTAATAAGCACGAATTTGTTGATTCCTTATTCAAGGGATCTGAAATGGAATAAATCATGAAAACGAAGACACTAAAAAAAAATAAAGTCAACGTAGTTACGCTAGGTTGTTCTAAAAACATCTTCGATTCAGAATTGTTGATGGCGCAGTTGAAAGCTAATAAGTTTGAAGTTGAACATGAAGCGAAACAGGATGATTCCGAAATTGTAATTATTAATACCTGCGGTTTTATTGATACAGCTAAGGAGGAATCAATAAATACGATTATTCGTTATGTTAAAGCTAAAAAGGAAGGTCAGGTAGATAAAGTATATGTTACCGGTTGTCTATCTCAAAGGTATAAAGACGATTTGGAAAAGGAAATTCCAGAAGTTGATGCTTATTTTGGCACAAAAGATTTACCGAAATTATTGAAGACTTTAAAAGCTGATTATAAACATGAATTGGTTGGCGAAAGGCTTTTAACAACACCAACGCATTACGCTTATTTTAAAATTGCTGAGGGCTGTGATAGGCCTTGTTCATTTTGCGCTATTCCAATAATGAGAGGTAAGCATAAGTCTACACCAATTGATCAATTAGTAGAACATGCAAAATCTTTAGCTGCCAAAGGAGTGAAAGAGTTGATGCTTATTGCTCAGGATTTAACTTATTATGGTTTAGATATATACAAAAAGAGAAACCTTTCAGAATTATTAGAAAAATTAGTTGCGATAGAAGGCATTGAATGGATTCGTTTGCATTATGCTTACCCAGCTGGTTTTCCAATGGATGTATTGGATGTAATGGCGAAATACGATAAGGTTTGTAATTATTTAGATATGCCACTGCAACATGGTTCTACCAAAATGCTAAAAGCGATGCGTAGAGGTATTACAAAAGAAAAAACCGTTGAATTAGTAAACCAAATTCGAGCGAAAGTTCCAAACATAGCTATTCGGACAACACTTATTGCAGGATACCCAGGGGAGACAGAGGAAGATTTTCAGGAAATGTACGATTGGGTGGAACAAATGAGATTCGATCGATTAGGTGTGTTTCCCTATTCCCATGAAGAAAATACCCATGCACATAATTCAGAAGACGATGTCTCTGAAGAGTTAAAGAAGGAACGAGCTGAACAAATTATGGAATTGCAATCAGGGATTTCATACGAATTGAATCAAGAGAAGGTAGGCAAAACTTTTAAAGTGTTATTTGATAAAGTCGAAGGTGATTATTTTATTGGCCGAACTGAATTCGATTCTCCTGATGTCGACAACGAAGTGCTTGTCAAAAAAGTAGACACATACATTCGATTAGGAGATTTTACTGATATCAAGATTACTTCCGCGGATCATTATGATTTGTATGGTGAAGTGATTGAGTCAGTTTAAAAGGTTATTTATGTTTAAACTACTCTCTTTATTATTTCCGCTTTTTCTAAGTTATACCGCTTTTAGTCAGTCTTACACTTCTTATTTTACAGGTAATTCTACGGATGTGGTAACTTCTCCTTTTGGAGGTGTTTGTATAATGGGAGGTGCTACCGAACACGATGAAGCCATGAAATGGTTTTTGGAGCAAGCAAATGGAGGTGATATATTGGTTCTAAGAACGAGTGGTTCTAATGGATACAATAACTATTTGTATTCTCAATTAGGAATTGGAGTTAATTCGGTAGAAACAATTGTATTTAATAACGCTACAGCGAGTAATGATGCATATGTACTTCAACAAATTCAAAATGCAGAAGCAATCTGGTTTGCTGGTGGTGATCAATGGAATTATGTTTCCTATTGGAGAAATACACCTGTAGATAGCCTAATTAATTTGGCACTAGTAAATAAGAAAATTGTTATTGG
>CAWUXI010000069.1:0-18220 GCA_963926405.1 uncultured Flavobacteriales bacterium | reverse complement strand
AACTCCTCTTCGGATGATTCTTCTTTAATTCATTTTCGTGGTATTCAACCTTTTTGACAACCTTTTTTAGCCATTCAAAATAAAGTTCATCCTTTTCTCTTTGAGGAAGTTGCCATTTAACATCAGACTTTCTAAGCTTTTCCGTTAAGGTATGTATACACATAGCAGCTGATACAGAGATGTTAAAACTTTCTGTAAAACCATACATGGGTATTTTCATATGAACATCTGCCATTTCCAAAGCTTTGTCCGTCAAGCCTTCTGCTTCTGTACCAAACATTAAAGCAATTGGTTTGTCTAAAGGAAGTTCATCTAAAAGAATATCTTCTTCATGCGGAGAGGTCGCAACAATGGTATATCCCTTTTCTTTTAAAGAGTTTATACAATCCACTGTATTGTACGTTTTTTTATTGTACTTCTGCATGGTCAGCCATTTAGTAGAGCCTAATGCTACCAAAGGATTTACATCATATTGATTTCTGTTTTCAATGATGTGAACATCTTGAATACCAAAGCAATCACAGCTTCTTAATACAGCGCTAGCATTTTGAGATTGAAAAACATCTTCAATAACAACGGTTAAATGACGTGTTCTTTGGTCTAGAACCTTATTGAATAATTCTTTTTTGTGATCAGAAACTAATGGTTCTATTCTGTCTTGAAATTCTTTGTCCATTATTACAAATGTAAAAAATTACCGTAAAAAAAAGCCTCATCCGAAAGGAAGAGGCTTTTTTCTTTAGAATAAATTCTAACTAGTTTACTTTCCCAGCAAGGTCAGCTCCAGCTTTAAATTTAACTACATTTTTTGCTTTAATTTTGATAGCAGCACCAGTTTGTGGGTTTCTTCCAGTTCTAGCAGCTCTTTTAGAGATAGAAAAAGATCCAAATCCTACTAATGCAACTCTGTCATCTTTTTTAAGTGCAGTTCCAACAACAGATACAAATCCGTCAACAGCTCTTTTTGCGTCAGCTTTAGATAATCCTGAATCTCCTGCAATCGCGTCTACTAATTCTTGTTTGTTCATTTTTTATTTTTTTAAATGATTAATAATTAATTATTGTTACAACAAATATATGCGTAAACCTAAGCGAGGCAAGGGTTTCGGTAATAAAAACACGATTTTGTTGATAAGTAGAACCCTTTGTTAATAACAGTGTCCTGAAACGCCCTATTTAAGGGCTTTTTAGAGGTTTTGGTCGAATGGTAAAAAGCTTCAATCTTCTTTAAAAACCCTATCTATCCCTTTAAACTCAGGTGATTGAATAGAAATAAGCTTCATTGGCTTTTTTGAAGAAATTGTGACACCATGCCAAGTGTCTTTTGGAACTACAATTAAATCACCTTTTTTTACAGCATAAGTGTAGTCAGAAACTGTGAATTCACCTTTTCCTTCTATTATATATATATTCTCTATGTGGTTTACATGCTTATGCATCTTCACCTTAAGTTTTACCCATATAGCAAATGTGCTAGATAAACTATCCGTAACTATATTCTTTACATATATGTTGTCATATGCTTGTGTAGGTTCTAAATCATTTATGGATTTAATTGTTTGCGCGTTCGCTAGTACAATAAGGAATGTAAAGACTAAAGAGGTAACTCCTTTCATACTATATGCATTTATAGGTGTCGTCCAATTTAACCCCGTTAAGAAATGATTTAATGTCCAGACGTTTTTTCCCAGCTAATTGTAATTCCATAATTTGAAGGCTTCCAGAACTACATCCAATTTCTAACATTTCTTTACCATCCGTCTGGATTGTTCCAACGGCAAGGCTTGTTTCTGTCTTAATTGTTTTAAAAAGTTTTAGTCCTAATTCATTCCCTGCTTTATCTATTAAAGCAGTCCAAGCTGCTGGGTAAGGCGATAGACCTCTAATGTGGTCGTGAACTTCTTTATTTGATTTGTTCCAATCAATTCTACAAGTGTCTTTAAAAATTTTAGGAGCTTCTTTAATTCTGTCAGTTATTAATTCAGCTTGTGGAGTTCCGATAGCTTTTCCCTCTTCGATATTATTAACCGTCTCAACTAATAGATTAGCTCCTTTAAGCATTAGGCTATCATGCAAGTCTCCGACATTCATATTTTCGGTAATCTCAACCTCTACCTTAGCTATTATATTCCCTGTGTCAATTTCCTTTTCTATAAAGAAGGTTGTCGCGCCTGTTTTAGTGTCTCCATTTATTATTGCCCAATTCAACGGTGCCGCACCTCTATAATTTGGCAGCAGAGAGCCATGTAAATTAATAGTTCCTTTTAAAGGCATTGTCCAAATGATTTCAGGTAACATTCTAAAGGCAACTACTACAAATAATTCTGCATTCAGTTCTTTCAAAGAATTCACAAATGATTCGTCTTTTAATTTTTCGGGTTGTAGTAGTAGTAAATTATTTTCTAAAGCATATTCTTTTACTGCTGAATATCGAATTTTCTTTCCTCTTCCAGCTGGTTTATCAGCAACGGTTACAACTCCAACAACTTCATGTACTTTATTAATAGCAGCTAAACTTGCTACAGCAAATTCCGGAGTACCCATAAAAACAACTTTCATACGCTTCTTTAATTGTTTTACAAATGTAGGTTTAATGAATTAAGGCAACAAGTTCACTAAATCATTCACATTAAAGAATGGGCCTCGTTTAATGTTAGAAAGTACAATAATAGTTTGTTGCTTTAAGGGAATTCTAATAAAGTAAGTCCTGAACCCTTTCCACCATCCTGTATGAAAAGGGATTTTACCTTTTACATAATCATAGGTTAATCTAAATCCATACCCATAATTTTGCCCGTTGTTCTTTTGTTCATTATGTTCTGTAAATGCTAACTCTAATGATTCGTCTGATAGCAACTTCCCATTAGACAAAGCTTGGTCAAATTTCAACATATCGTTTACATTGGAGTAAATTCCTTTATCTCCAACAGCTCCGTTCAAATAGATGTCTATGCATTCTGTGTAGTTCCCAGTATATCCTTTTACAGGGTTGATTAATTCATTCTTATTGTCTCTACTGTATAGAACAGTATTATTCATTTTACAAGGATTGAATATGTTTTGCTGCAAATATTCTTTATATGTTAATCCAGATACATTTTCTATTATTTGCGCTAGCAACATGTAATTCGTGTTGCTATAATAATGATGTGTATTTGGGGAATAAGCTACTTGCGGAATGATTTCAGCCATAATGTCAACTACATCTTTATTATGAATGGATTTGTGTTTGTCTGGCCAAATACTATCGGGTTGGTCACAAAAGTGATCGTACTTGCTTAGTCCAGACCGATGAGTAAGCAATTGATGAATATCTATTCCAGTATAAGGAAAGCTAGGGATATGTTTTTCTACAGCATCTGTTAAGTTGATTTTACCTTGTTCTACCAATTGTAGAATAGCAACTGATGTAAAAGGTTTTGATGCTGAAGCTAGATTGAAGGTGCTTTCGATAGTCAATGAATCTTTCTTTTTCCAATCAGCAAATCCATAACTCTTTTCAAAGATGATTCTCCCTCTTTCAGCAAAGAGAACTGTCCCATTAAAGGATGTTGCTTTAAATTTATTTTCAAAAAATGTATCTAGTTGAAAACCGAGAATAGCATAAGCACTATCGAAGTAGACTGTGCTGTCTGGAATAACAATTTCCGGTTCAACCTCATCTGCGATTGATTTCTTTTCTATCTCTTTACAACTTAGTTGCATGGCGGCAAATAGAATCACAAATGTAAAAATACCACTTCTTATTATCCCTCTTCTTTTCATCTGTGCAAATATATTTATGCGTTTAATCAGATAACAGTAGGTTGAAGAGAGTTCTTAACAATATGACTGTTAGGATGATTGAAAAACTTCCCTGAAATATCAGCCCTCAACAAAATTTACCTTCAATACAAGGTTGAAAGTGAAGTGTCTAGGTCCGATTGTTTAGATGGCAAAAAGAATACCCAGATGTTAAGTTTTAAATGCTGGTTTTATAAACCTTTCCAGACTCAATAGCCTCTTTCACATCGTGAACTCTTAAAATGTTTGCGCGGTTTTGCAAGGCTATCATGTTAGCTGCTATAGTTCCATTTAAAGCACCTTTTGCATCAGTATTAAGCAAGTTATAAATCATCGATTTTCGCGATAAGCCTGCTAAAACTGGCATATCTAATAATTGAAAGTGGTTAAGTTTACCTAACATTTCGTAGTTATGTTCCAATGTTTTTCCAAATCCAAAACCCGGATCAATAATGATATCATTCACACCATTTTTTCTTAAATAGTTTATTTTCTTTGAAAAGTAATAGGTGATTTCCTGAATAATGTTCTTGTATGTTGGTTTGTCTTGCATGGTTTCTGGAGACCCTTGCATGTGCATCATTATGTATGGAACGTTTAACTCAATCACTGTGTCGAGCATAGTTGGATCAATGTCACCAGCGGAAATATCATTAATAATTGCAGCGCCTGCCTTAATTGCTTTTTTAGCAACATTTCCACGAAAGGTATCAATAGAGATAATAGCGTCTGGAAATCTCTTTAAAATACTTTCAATAACAGGAATAACTCGGTCTATTTCTTCTAGTTCGTTTACTTCATTAGCTCCGGGCCTTGATGAATAGCCACCAATATCAATTATAGCAGCACCTTCGCTTATATGTTTCTCTGCTTGCGCAGTGGCTTTTTCAATAGAGTTGTTCTTTCCTCCGTCGTAAAATGAGTCAGGTGTTGTGTTGATGATTCCCATAACAATAGGCGAGGATAGGTCTATCAACTTTCCTTTACAATTTATTGTTGTTTTATGATTTTTTATAAACACATTTCAAAAGTAAAAACATTTGGATTGAAAATATATCTTTGCAGCTGTTAATATTAATGATGTTACAAAAGATTTGTAAGTGCGGTAGAGATAAGTTATATGATGCTTGCTGTGGTTTGGTGCATCGAGATATTAAGAACGCAAAAAACTGCAGAAGATTTGATGCGTTCAAGATACGTTGCTTTTACAAAAGGTGATGTTGATTATCTTATGAAAAGTCAGCATTCAAGTACTCGGTCTATTTCTGAAAAAGAAGATACTAAGAAGTGGTCTAAATCGCTTAATTAGAGGTATTTATGCGTTATTAACTCAATCAATGGATTAGCTTTAGATAGTGAAGGGACCGTAGAATTTAAAGTCTATTTTAAAGAATGAGGATTAAAGAGAGTTATTCATGAAAATTCGATGTTCATACGTGAATATGGTTGTTGGATGTATTTAGGAAAAGTTGAAGAATGAACGGTCATTTTATTAATGCAATCTGCAAAGCTACTGGAGCTTCTTCACTATACGAAGTTGCAGAGATTCAAAGCCTTTGGAGTGGTTACGGAAAAATCCTAAGAATAGGTTTGGTTGACTCAAAGTATAAGTCAGTAGTTGTAAAGCATATTCAATTTGGAAAAACAGGCAGTCATCCAAGGGGTTGGGATACTTTATGGAAGCAAGGAACTTATTGGCACTTGAGCAAACGCCCGGAGGAATTAGCTAAAATGCTGGATTCACCTCTGAAACAACATGCATCTCACATTGACGAAAAATTAGATGAATGTTCATTTAAAACAATCGTACATGGTGATGCTAAATTGGCGAATTTTTGCTTTACTAAAAGTGGAACTAAATCTGCTGCTGTAGACTTCCAGTATGTTGGTGGTGGCTGCGGAATGAAGGATGTAGCTTATTTTTAGGTAGTTGTTTGTCCGAAGAGCAATGTGAAGAATTAGTGCCTATCTATTTGGATTATTACTTTAAGAAATTATTAGTAAAACTAGATAAAAGCAGGTTTTATGCAGCGAATATTGAAAGCGAATGGAGGTTATTATTTCCATTTGCATGGGCGGACTTTCATAGGTTTCTAAAAGGTTGGATTCCGTCGCATTGGAAAATTAATGATTACAGTGAAAAGATTACGCAAGAAGTTGTAGAGTCATTTCTGTAAAAGTAAAAGTTCGTTAATTGTCAATAAGTTTCCGTTTGCAAACTGCAACCTTTTCGGATTGAAATACCTACCTTGCGCCTCTTAATTAATTGATTGATGATAACAATGACGAATACGTCTCAACAATACGACGCAGCTTTAGCTAAGTGCAAAGATATTTTCAGTAAAAAAACCACTGATTATGGAACTGCTTGGAGAATTCTGAGAACAAGTTCTTTAACAGATCAGATATTTATCAAAGCGAACCGAATTCGTACAATTCAAGAAAACGGATCATCTAAAGTTGACGAAGGCATCGAATCGGAATTTATTGGTATTATCAACTATTGCCTAATGGCAATTATTCAATTGGAATTGCATGGTGATAAAAGAATGGAGTTGGGGATGGAAGAAACGGTTAATTATTACGAGAAGTTCTCACAAGCATCTAAATCATTGATGGAAGATAAAAATCATGATTATGGTGAAGCTTGGAGAGATATGCGAATTTCTTCATTGACAGATTTAATCCTCATGAAAGTTTTGCGTGTTAAACAGATTGAAGACAATCAGGGTAAAACCTTAATATCAGAGGGAATAGACGCTAATTATTATGACATGATTAATTATGCACTTTTTGCGCTAATCAAAATTTCAGAAGTAGAGAATAGTTAAGGTTTTGTTAAAACCAAAGCAGAAGGTTTGTTTATGCGTTACTTAGCATGGTTAATCAGATTTCAATGCATTGATTCAATAATAATTTAAAAATCTTAGACTTACATACATTATGGACACAAATACAAAGAAGAATTTAGTTTGGGCTATCAGATTAATCGTAGCAGCAGTATTTATGTTATCAGCAGTTGCAAAGTTATGGCCTAATCCCGTTTTTGGGATAGGAACATTTGAGGGTAAGTACTTGAGTGAAATAGGAATTACAGGAGGTTTCGCCAAAATTGTATCTAGATTATTGATTGGATTAGAGTTTTCACTTGCGATTTTAATTCTTATGCCTTTTTATCTTAAGAAAATTGTATTTCCCGCAACGATTGGACTTTTAGCTGTATTCTCTGTTCATTTAATGATTCAATCTATTGGAGGAGAAGCTGGTAATTGCGGTTGTTTTGGAGATTTAATTCCAATGACACCGCTGCAAGCTTTAATAAAAAACTTAGTTACAATTAGTTTATTAATACTGCCGTTAACACTGCTAAAAGATGGGTTGAATGAGAAGAAGTCAATTAATCCATTAATTTATGTTGGCTTGTCAATTTCTTTGTTAATGTTTGTTTTTATACCACAAGGAGGCAGAGGTGGAGATGGTGGAAAGGATGTAGTAATTGCTGGTGAATCAGAATATTCTAAATATTTTGAAGACATTAATGAAGGTAATAAATTGTTGTGTTTCTTTTCTCCAACTTGTGAACATTGTATGGAAACGGGTAAGGTGCTAACTGAGTTGAAAATTAAATATCCAGGGATAATTCCTGACATAAAAATGTTGTTTATGGATGAAGCTGGAGACGGTTCTCCTCAGGATATTAAAGCTTATTTCGAATTTATTGGTGCTGAATATTCTTATAGAGTTCTTTCCATAGAAGATTTTTTACCTGTGTTTTGGTCTGACCATAATTTCCCTGGGGTAAAATATCTTTATAATGGAGAGGAAAGAATTTTTTTCAGTGGTCCTATAGAAGGTGCTTTTGATTATGAGTTGCCATTTGATAAAGAGAGTTTATTAGAAGAGATTAAAAAAGAATATTAATGTTTTAAAGTTTCTAATAAAGAGGTTTTTTCAATTTGAATCTTTACTATTTTTTTCACATCGTGAATTTTTATTGTCTATATAAGTACAGTATCGTATATTTGGAAAATACTGTGGTAAATATTTATTTCTTTTGGCGCAGATTAAATTCAAAGTGTGGTTAAGTATATAGTTAAAAAGATTCTTTACGGTTTTTTAGTTCTTTTTGGAGTAGTGACAGCTATTTTCTTTTTATTTAGCGCGAAACCAGGGGATCCTGCATTGATGGCTGGCGGCAATCATGCCACTGCTGAAGTGATTCAAAATATCAGAAAAGATTTAGGGCTTGATTTACCTATTGTTGAGAGATATGCCCTGTATCTTAATGATTTATCGCCTGTTTCAATTCAGAATAAACACGATAAGAATAGTCATTTGTACTTAGATACTGCAAAATACGACGCTTCTGAGTTAATGTCCTTTTCAGAAAACCGTGTTCTTGTTTATAAAACTCCATATCTCCGGCGTTCCTATGAAACAAAAAGAGCTGTTTCTGATGTGGTTTTTGAGAAATTACCAAACACACTGGTTTTGGCATTTGCGGCTATGTTTTTTGCTACGCTTATTGGAATTGTAATGGGGATTATCTCTGCAGTTAATAAAGGTTCATTTTATGATAATTCTAGTTTTATTATTGCCGTTACGGGGATGTCTGCGCCTTCCTTTTTTATGGCAACAATAATCTCAACGGTTGGAGGGTTAAAATGGGCTGAGCAAATGGATTTGCCTGCATTTCCATTAATGACAATGCTTTTAGGATTAATAATTGGAATTATCACTTATTTCAGGGAAAATAATAAACTTTCCAAAACCTTAAAATTTAGCTTTAGAAATTTTTTAGGCTATGGAATTAAAGGCTTTTTCATTGGCGGAGGAGTATGGGCTATTTATATAATTGGATTTAGTATATTTAACTATAGTGATGTTCCTCTAATTGGCACAACATTTCCTTTCCCAGGGACTGGATTGGATCCAGTTGGTTCGTTAATTGGAATAGATGATTTTACAGGAGAAGATAGATACTATTTTGGAAATTTAATCTTACCAGCATTGACTTTAGGCATTAGACCATTAGCAATAATAACGCAGCTTACAAGAAGTTCATTGTTAGATGTATTGTCTCAAGATTATATTAGAACAGCAAAAGCAAAAGGGTTGTCATTTTACACGATTATTTTTAAACATGCTTTAAAGAACGCACTGAATCCGGTTATTACAGCAGTTTCTGGTTGGTTTGCATCATTGCTTGCAGGTGCAGTATTTGTAGAACGTATTTTTGGTTGGGACGGAATAGGTAATGAACTTATTAATGCTTTGCAAAAGGATGATTTACCAATTGTTATGGGAGCTGTTATCGTTATATCTGCATTTTTTGTTGTTATCAATATTTTGGTAGACATTAGTTATGGGTTTTTAGACCCAAGAGTAAGGATGTCATAGATTACATAGATGAGAAAAAGAATTGTAGCTGGAAATTGGAAGATGAACATGAATAGCAGCGATGCACACGCGTTATTTGAATCCTTGAATAAGGGTAAAATAGTAAGTTCTGTAGAGATTATTGTTGCTCCACCTTCCATTTATCTAAGTGAATTTGCAAGTAACAAGAAAAACAATATTTATCTCGCAGCTCAAAATTGTTCTAGTAATGATAATGGTGCTTATACAGGAGAAATTTCTGCTTCTATGTTGAATTCTATTGGAGTTAAATATTGTTTGGTTGGTCATTCTGAAAGAAGGCAATATCAAAATGAATCAGATTTATTGTTAAAACAAAAAGTAAATGTTCTATTGGAGAATAAGGTAATTCCAATTTTTTGTTGTGGAGAAAATTTAGAGAATAGAGAGTCTGGTGATTTTTATAAAGTAATTCAAACTCAAATTGAAAATTCATTATTCCATTTAACAGATAGTGAAATTAAAGGGGTTGTAATTGCTTATGAGCCAATATGGGCAATTGGCACAGGTAAAACAGCATCTTCTGATCAAGCGCAAGAAATTCACGCTTTTATTAGATGTTTATTGGTTGAGAAGTACTCTCTAGAAATTGCAGAAGAAATTCCCATCTTATATGGGGGGAGTTGTAAGGCTTCTAGCGCTAAAGAACTCTTTAATAATAGAGATGTAGATGGTGGTTTGATTGGCGGCGCTGCTTTGGATTTAGATTCATTTTTATCTATTATCCAGGCTTTTTAATTTACCTACACGTTATTATGGAATACATTGAAGTTTACTTTAAACTAGAGCCACTTTTACCTGCAAGAGAAATCTTGTATGCAGAATTAGGGGATAGAGGCTTTGAAGCTTTCCAAGATGAAGTGGATGGTGTTAAGGCCTATATGAAGCAAGGTCAGTTCACAGAATCCTTATTGAAAAATTTGATAATAAGCGGAATTAAAGGTCAAAAGGTTGATGTATGTATAGTAACCATAGCAAACCAAAATTGGAACTCCTTATGGGAAAGTAATTTTGATCCCATTGTTGTTAATTCCAATTGTACTATTCGTGCACCTTTTCATGCTGTATCTAATGTGCAGTATGATTTAATCATTTCTCCACAAATGTCTTTTGGAACTGGGCATCATGAAACAACTTTCTTAATGTCACAAGAGCTGTTTTCACTTGATTTACAATCTGTTGATTTACTTGACATGGGAAGTGGGACTGGAGTGCTTGCAATTTTAGCAGAGAAATTGGGAGCAAAATACATTAAAGCGATAGATATTGAAGAAGGTGCTTATGTTAATGCTGTTGATAATTGTAAACTTAATAACACTGAAAACATTATTGTTGAAAAAGGTGATTCTAAATTATTGGAGGGCAGTTTATTTCAAGTTATTTTAGCTAACATTAACAAAAACATTCTTTTGCAGGATATCTCAGTATATTCTAGCTGTTTAACGATAGGTGGAAAATTGCTTCTTAGTGGCTTTTTCACTACTGATGTTGATGAGATTAGAAACGAAGCTTCTAAAAATGGATTGAAGTTTGTTAAAATGAAGGAAAAGAATAACTGGGCAATTCTGATGCTCGAAAAACTTTAAGGATGAAAAACCTACTTATTATACTCTTCTCTTTGTTTTTTAGCAATGCTATATTATCACAATATCATAATTTTACTTCTGAACCTGAGGAATATTTTAAAGATGCAGAAGCTTATTTGGCTTACGTAAACAAATCTGATGCTAAAGAGTTTATGAAAGAGTTTGAATTGGTTTGGTTTGGAGTCGATTTGACAACAGGGCAAAGAGCCCAAGTATATGCAACTTCAAATTTAATGTCTGAAAAGAAATTAAAACCGTATCCTGATTTTAAGAATTATTTATCTGCAATAATGCATTTCGTTAGTTCTGGTAAAACAAATGATGATTTTAACGCCTGGCACGAAACAGTGACAACTGTATTGGATGGTAGGAATAAAGAGCGAACCTCTAAATATTTAGAAACTTGTAATAATTTGTTTGATGGAAATGTGATATTTCAATCAAGTTCCACTACCTGGAAGTCTAGTAATAATAGGTTTAAATTCACCTACGATAAAGAACCGATAATTGTGTTTGAAGAAATGAACTTGAAATGCTATTCTAAAAATGATAGCTCAGTATTGTACAATACCAAAGGAGTCTATTACCCTATGACATCAACATGGGTGGGTGATAATGGAAGATTAACCTGGGAACGAGCAGATTTAGCAAAGGAAGAAGTTTATGCAGATATTAAAGGGTATAAGATCAGTATGAAAAGTGCCGGTTTTACTGCGGATTCCGCTTTGTTTTATAGTAAGTATTTTGAGAATCCTATTCTTGGAAAGGTATCAGAAAACGTTTTATCCAATAGGGGAGCAGATAAAGTGACTTATCCAAGTTTTGAGTCCTATGATAAACGGTTATTGATTAAAAGTATTTTCCAAGATGTTGATTATGAGGGAGGCTTTACTATTCGAGGTCAAAACTTACTTGGATCAGGTACTAATGAAGAGCTTGCAAAAGTAATTTTCCATTACAAGGATAAAGAATTTATAGTGTCTGAATCTATTATATTTACCATCGATGCTGATAATATTACAGCTGAAAAAGCTAAAATTAAACTTTTTATAGAAGAAGATTCTATAACACATCCTGGTATATCATTTACGTATAATAACAATACAAAAAAATTAGGGCTGGTAAAAGGTAGTCAGGGTATTTCAATTTCACCCTATCACAATTCTTACCATAAGTTAGATATGTATTTTGAAGCCTTAACATGGAAAGTAGGTGATCCCGTGCTTGAATTTGGAGCTCTATTCGGTAGTTCTGATACGTCTGCTAATTTCGAATCATTCAATTTCTACGACCAAGAAATGTATGATCGATTGAGTGGCTTAGGTGATAATCCACTGGTGATGTTCAAGCTACATGCTAATAAAATGCAATCCGATATATTAGAAGTAGCTGACTTAGCTTCGGCAATGAGAAAAACTGTTTCAGGTTTAGAACCATTGCTTTATGAGTTAACGATATTAGGTTTTATTTCATATGACCAAGAAAAGGAACTGATTTATATTAAAGAAAAAATGTATCAATATATTGATGCTAGAAAAAAGAAACGGGATTATGATGTTTTGGATATTGAATCAGCTTCTCAAAAAAATGCATCCTTAAATTTGACAACTAATGATTTATTAATTAGAGGAGTCAGGAAAGCAACTTTAAGTGACGCGCAGTATGTTAAAATATTTCCAAAAGACAGAGAGTTGATAGTGAAAAAGAATCGAAATATTCAATTTGCAGGGATTATCAATGCAGGTAGAACGGAGTATTTTGGTAAAAACTTCACGTTTAATTACGATGATTTCAAATTGAACTTGATTGAATGCGACTCGATGAGAGTGCGGGTGAATAATTTGGAAGACCCTTATGGCCAACCTCAAAGATTGTTCTCGACTATCGAAGGAGTAAGAGGTGAGATTGAAATTGATGCTGCTGATAATAAATCGGGAATCGATACCTCAAAACATGAATACCCGATATTAAATTGTACTAAAAAAACGTATGTGTTTTATGATAAAGACAATATTCAAAAAGGTGCTTATAACCGAGATGTATTTAAATTTATAATAGAACCTTTCGTGATGGATAGTTTGGATAACTTCTCGAATGAAGGATTGGCATTTGATGGAACATTTATATCAGCGGGTATATTTCCCGAATTTGAAGAGAAGTTAAGATTACAAAAAGATTATTCATTAGGTTTTATTAGAGAAACTCCTAGCGAAGGATTTCGAATATATGGAGATAAAGCCACTTACGATAATGAGATTAGATTAAGCAATAAGGGACTTCAAGGTACAGGTGCAATAAATTTCTTAACTTCTCATGCAATGTCTAATGAAATAACCTTTCTTCCACAAACGGTTCAAGCTCTTGCTCAAGAATATACCAATACGAGGCAAGAAGCTGATGGTGATTTGCCAGAAGTCCCATTAGTTAAAGGAGTTAACGTAAATATTATTTATATACCAAAAGAGAAAGTTCTTTATGCTGAAAGTATAGAAAACCACTTAGATTTCTTTGATAATGCAGATGCGGAGTTGGAAGGTAAGTTAGCATTGCGACCCGAGGGAATGACAGGAGAAGGTACTATGTTTTTTGGAAATGCAACAATGCTTTCTTATGGATATAGTTACGGATTGAATGTTATTGATGCAGATACTTCAGAGTTTAAAGTTTTGACCGCTGATTTATCAGCTACATCGTTTAAAACATCAGACGTAAACTCACATGTGGATTTCGTTTCAAGAATGGGAGAGTTTAAATCAAATAACGGATCTTCTGCTGTTGAGTTTCCGGAGAATCAATATGTTTGTTATATGGATGTCTTTAAGTGGAAAATGGAATCTGGTGATATAGATATGGAGGCTAGTAAGCAAAATGTTACTATTGATTCTGATTTAGATTTAACAGGGTCCAATTTTTTCTCTACGCATCCCGATCAGGATTCACTTGAATTCACATCGCCAAAGGCTACTTTTGATATAAAGAAGAAAACATTGATATGTGATAAAGTAACTTATATAAATATTGCTGATGCTAGAATACATCCAGATTCTGGAAGGGTAGTTATCAGGAAGAAAGCTAAGATGGAAACGCTTAATAATGCAAAAATAATAGCAAATAATATTACTAAATATCATGAGATATTCGACGGAACGGTGGACATAAAAGCAAAAAATGATTATACAGCTTCTGGCTATTATAATTATGTGGATGAAATGAAAAATGAGCAAAAGATTTACTTCTCAAATATTCATCCAGATTCAACGCTTGAAACATATGCAAAAGGAACGATTGATGATCAAATTGGGTTTAAGCTAAGTCCTCAGTTTGAATATGTAGGTGAAGTAGAGATGTTTGCATCCTCTAAAGAGCTTTCCTTTAAAGGAGAGACAAGGATTGCTCATGATTGCGCTGGTTTGGAAAGAAGCTGGATGAGTTTTGAAGCTGCTTTAGACCCCGCTGATATTTTTATTCCAGTAGCAAAAGAATTGAACGACATTAAAGGAAATCCATTAGGGGCTGGTCTTGTAATGAATAATGATTCTATTGCTTTGTATTCAACTTTTTTGTCTAAAAAGGCTGAAAAAACGCATATTGATGTAATGACGGCTGATGGATTTTTACATTACGATAATAGCACTAAGGAATACCGGATATCCAATAAGGATAAATTGATAGAAAAGTCTTTGCCGGGTAAATATGTAAGTTTAAATGTTGAAAGTTGTAAGATTCAAGGAGATGGTGAATTTAACTTTGGAGTAAATCTAGATCAGGTCGAGCTGCTTTCGATAGGTGAAATTGATTATAACCCTATCAATGCTGAATTAGAAATTAAATCGAGTGTCTCAGTAAAATTCCCATTTAATAATATTGCGTTGGATAAAATGGCAAAACATATTGAGGAGTATCCCGGTTTATCGGCATTGGATTTAGAGAACTCTACTTATGAAAAATCTTTAAGAGAGCAAGTAGATATTGAAGTAGCAGATAAAGTTATATCTGATTTAAGTATTCATGGAAAAGTAAAGAAATTCCCTGAAGTATTAGAAACTCAAATCTACCTGGCGGATATACGATTTAAATGGGATGCAAAAAGAAAAGCTTATGTCAGCTATAGTGATATTGGAATTGCTAACCTTAATAAAAAACAAGTTTATAAATACGTTCGAGGAAAAGTGGTAATTTATAAGGGAAGGACAGGAGATAAGATCAGTATATTCCTCCAGATGGATGAAAATAATTTTTATTATTTTAGTTATACCCGAGGCCTTATGAGTACTTATTCCACAAATGAAGACTTTAATGCGGTTATTTTGGAAACAAAAAAGGAGAAAACTAAGTTTAAAGGCGCTAAAGGGACAGAGGATTATACGTTTCAACTGTCTACTAAAACCAATGCGGTTGGATTTAGACGTAGCTTTGATTAATATTGTAGTAGTCTAATGGAAGAAATTATTTCATATAATAATGTATTGGCAATTGTTTTAGCCTACTTAATTGGATCTGTGCCATCTGCTGTATGGGTGAGTAAGTGGTTCTTCGGTGTTGATGTAAGAGACCATGGAAGTAAAAATGCAGGCGCAACCAATACGTTTAGAGTAATTGGGAAAAGGGCAGGCTTTCCTGTTCTGTTTTTCGATATATTAAAAGGCTGGGGAGCTGTAAAAGGCCTCTCGTATCTATTTACGACTTATGAGTTAGGCTCAAATCAATTTGTAAACCTACAGTTAGCCATTGGTATGGCCGCAGTTTTTGGACATGTTTTCCCCATTTATGCTAGATTTAAAGGAGGTAAAGGCGTTGCGACTCTATTAGGAATTATACTAGCAATTAATTTTCCAGCAGCTACAGTAAGTGTTATTATATTTTTATTTACATATTTAATTAGCCAATACGTGTCTTTAGGAGCTATAACGGCAGCTTTCTTTTTCCCATTTATAACTATTTTTGTATTTAAAGCGCAAACACCTTCGTTAATTTATTTTTCCATTATTATATCGATTATGGTTATATTAACGCATAGAAAAAATATAGAGCGATTATTAAAAAGAGAAGAGAATAAAATGCCAATTAAAGGTAAAAACTAGTTATGAACTTAATAGTGCAATAGGTGTACTTAATAATTGCAATTTGAGAGTAAGTATTACATATTGGTTTTTAACGCTATTCGTTTTACTGACATCTGTTGGGTTTTCTCAGCAAGTCTTCGAGAGTGATAAAGAACGTTTAGCTTATGCAAATGAGCAATTCGATCAAGGAAATTATGAGGAAGCGAAACCTCATATGTCTCACTTTCTAGGAAAAGATCTTAAAAGCGCGGAATTCAATTTTAAATTTGGAGCCTGTCTTCTTTTTACGGATGCAGATAAAGCTGAAAGTATAGGATACTTAAGGTACTCGGCTAAACAAGGATCTCAAGACTCTCGTGTTATTTTCTTTTTAGGTAAAGCTTACCACTTAACCTATCGATTTAACGAAGCATTAATAGAGTACGAAAGGTTTAAGCAACACGGTGAAAAGGATGCTATAAATGATTTGCAGGTCGATTTGCATATAAGTATGGCTGAAAATGGGAAAAAGTTACTAAGAAATCTTACTGAACTGGTTGTAGATGAAAAAAAGGTTTCAAGCTACTCAAGGTTTCAATATTCTTATGATTTAAGTCAAATAGGTGGTAAAATATTAGTTACAGAAGAATTTCAATCTAAATTAGATAAAAAGAAAGATTATCGATCGCTTGTCTATTTTCCTGCAAAAAATCAAAATGTGATTTTTTATTCAAGTTATGGTAATGAGGGTGAAAATGGATTAGACCTATATAAAATTAGAAGGTTGCCAAGTGGAGAATGGGCTGACCCTCAAATATTACCACCCCATATAAATACTGCTTTTGATGATTCATACGGATTTTTACATTCTGACGGGATTACGTTTTATTTCTGTTCAAAAGGGCACTCCAGTATGGGAGGATATGATGTCTTTAAAAGTAGCTACGACCTAGAGTCTAATACGTTTGGCCCTCCTGTAAACTTAGATTACAAGATTAATACTCCAGATGATGATATAATGTATGTCGTGGACTCACTTAATGATAATGCCTATTTTGCTTCTGCAAGAGCTTCTCAAGGAGGTTTTTTAGATGTTTATAAGGTGCGAGTACAAAGTTTTCCGTTGTTAAATGTAATTCTTGCAGGAGAGTTTATTAATCAGATAAATCCAGCCGATAACAAAGCTTCTATTAAAGTAGAGAATTCTGCTACAGGACAAATGGAGGGAGAGTTCTTTCCAAATTCAGAAGGTAAATATATTATTGTATTACCTAAACCAGGAAAGTATAAGTTAATAGTTGAGACTCCTGAAAGTGAAAAGATTCATTCAGGTATTGTAGAGATACCTGCTCAAAAAATATTAAGGCCGTTAAAACAAGAAGTTTTGCTGGTAAGTAGAAATGGTTCAGAGCAATTAATCATAAAGAATTTGTTTGATGAGGAAGTAGAAGATGCCGCTGGTATTCTCGCTCAAGTGATTAATGGTTTGGCTAATCCTGATGTGAATTCCGATCAATTTCCTGATTCGTTATTTGTCAATCAAAACGATGTATTAAGTGATGTGATAGATGTGCATATAACTACAGATGATTTGATGGGTCTGATTTCTGAAATGGTTGAAGAAGACAAAAAAGAAGTTGAGGAAATTGAAAACAAAATGGATGCAGCTTATGCTGTTGCTAAAAAAAATAATGCTGCTGCAAAATTATCTGTTCAGGAAGCAGAAAGTTTATTAGGAGAGGGTGGTTCAGTTTCTGATGCTAATGAAAAAGAAAAAATTATTAAAGAAATAGAACGGTTACTGCAACTATCAAAGGAGCAAAATCAAAAAGCGATGGCAACTCTAAAGTTGGCGAATAACCTTCAAATAGAGTTAGATCAGAAAAATAAAGATTTAGAGGAAGAAGCTGTCATTGCTTTGGAAATAGAGGCTGCGTTAAATGAAGAGTCGCATGATGTTGCTGTCGAGGAGTTGAGTAAGGTTCAACAGCATATTACCGATATTGTAACAAGAAATCACGATGAAGTTCATGAGAGAAATGTTTATGAGCATATGTTGGAATTAGCGAGAGCAAAGCAAGCTGAAGCAGATAAAAAATTGAATAATGCTCGAAGTTATAGTGAAGAAGCAGATCTTATTAAGAATAAAATTCAAAATCTTATTGATCAAAAGTCCAAAACAAAAAAACAAAAAGATAAAGATGCAGTTCAAGCTCAAATAGAAGCTTTAGATGAAGAATTAAAAATGGCATCTCAATTTTCTGCTGAAGCATTTGCTCAAAATGGAGAATTTCAGAAGGAAGCTAATGCATTAAGCTATCAAGCAGAATTAATGAATAGCCTATCTAATGACATAATAGACCCTGATTTCACTTTTACGGAACAGGAAAG
>CAWUXI010000068.1:0-24415 GCA_963926405.1 uncultured Flavobacteriales bacterium | reverse complement strand
CCGCTATTATTGAATCCGTCAACTGGCCAGTATTCCATGAATACGTATCAAAAACACCCGGAGAAAGAATTAAAGAAGATTGCATACAAACTGTTGTGTCTGCACCTAAAGAAGCAGCAGAATCAACAAAAACCACATCACTACAAGTCGATACAAAACTATTATTTGTCCAGCCTGAAGCAAGAATTGTATCTGACACTGAAACTACAAAGCTCCCGCTCCCACTGTAAATATGGACTCCTGTTTCATCCGACACACCATCTCCATAATCATAATTAGCTGAAGTATTATATCCGGTATAAGTAGCAAAATTAGGGTTATACATTTTATTATACAATACAGAATCATCGAAGAAAACAATTGTATCGAACACCATTAATGCATCAGAACCACAAATAGAATCTGCGGATAATGTCAATTCTGAATCAAATGAATATTCAACAATCGGTTCAAACGACATGTCAAAATTCCATCCAGGTCCAAAAGAATAAGTTGAGTACCACCCATCAAAAACAGGATCCGATAACCCTCTATAATAAGCAATACATAAATCCTCCGCAGCTCCATCGCCATCCGAATTTCGCACAAGATACATCTCTGAGGTAGAGAAATTTTCTACCGTAACAATATAATCACCCTCTACTATGTGACCTGCTCCAAACATAACCGTATTCATAATTGCTTCAGCATCCAAAGGATTAGTAAAACCTGCCACCAAAGGAACTGTATGAATTACAGAGTCAATCTGAACACCCGGAAAACCAAAGCTATCGGCTGTATATAACCTACATACAACCGTATCAGCAGCTCCTGAAAAAACAAACCCTCTAAACGTAAAACCCAAAACTTTTACAGAATCAGGAGCTTCAAACCTTTGTCCAAAACCAGCATAGCCATAAGATCCTCCATCATTAGTAACATTTGCAGGTATTGCAGACCAGCTAGACGTTTTCACTTGGTCAACGTATTTTAATGTATCAAAATACGTAGTTTGACAACTTGACACAACTTGAGCTGATGTTGTTAATGTTAGCATTATCAATGGCAATAAGAGAATCCTTTTTTTCATGTTTATTATTTTATACAGATAAGACTGTAATAGTACTAAAAAAGTTGACTGAGCTTTAAACTATTTATCCAAATAGCTTTCTTCTTCCATCAAAGCTTCGATTTCATCAATGGTTCTAGGAACACAATCGGAAAGAACAACTGGCTGTTTATCAGTAATTAAAATATCATCTTCTATTCTTACTCCAATATTCCACCACTTCTTATCGCAAGGAGAACCTTCTTTAATATATATCCCTGGCTCAACGGTAATTACTTGATTTGGCTCAAGGTCTCCATACCTTCCAACGTCGTGAACATCTAATCCTAAATAATGTGATGTGCCATGCATAAAATACTTCCGTAGCTCAACAGGGGATTTAATTATTCCTAATTCTTGCATTTTTTGAGAAAGTACTGTAGTAGCCGCAACATTTGGAGCCCAAAAGCTATTTCCTTTTATACAAGCATCTATGCCAGCCTGCTGAGCGGCCAATACTATATTATAAATAATCTTTTCTTCTTCAGAATACTTTCCGTCAACTGGAATAGTCCTTGTCACATCCGCAGTGTAACCATGATACTCTGCTCCAACATCACTTACCAAAAGATTATTTCCTGTCATTAATTTACGATTGGAGACATAATGCAATACGCATGAGTTTTCTCCACTACCCAAAATAGACGGAAAACCAGGATATTCAGCTCCATTTTTCTTGAAGATAAATTCAATAATTGCTTCACTTTGGTATTCTTTCATACCAGGTTTAAGGGCTCGCATTAGCTCCTTCTGGGCAACACAGGTAATTTCAATCGCTCGTTTAATCAATACTAACTCCTCCTCTTTTTTAAACTCTCGCAATTCGGACATCCATTGATGAATTTTTGTGTTTTTAATTTGGGATTTACTCACATTTTCAATAAAGCTGTCAAACTGCAATAACAAACCATGTAAGTCAGATTTACTAAACAAATCATCCCTCACATCGCTCTGCGGCTTTATAAAATGAATAGAACTAAATTGCTTAAAATCTAAATCTAAATTTTTAAAAGCTGTATTCTCATAAGCTTTTTCAATCTCAAATAACGTTTCACTTCCATCGGTCCCCAAGCGCTCACCTGTCCAAACTTCAGCATCAACATCTCTCTTTTGAACAAAAACCAATTCACTTACTTTCTCGCCATTTACGGCTACTGGTGACTTAAAAACTAAAACAACGGCATGTGGCTCAGATATTCCTGTTAAGTAATAAAAATTAGGGTCTTGGTGATATTCAAAATCCACATCATTGGAACGATTGCGAATAGGATTGGCAAAAAACACAGAAACTGAATTTTCCGGCATTAAAATCCTTAGAGCCTGTCTTCTTTCTGCATGAAACTTAGGGGTAAGAATATCAGCATCATATACGCCGTAATTCTCAAGTATAATTTCCTTATAAACTTTAATTTCTTGTGCCTTAGACACGAATGAAACAAGTAATAAAAAAATGAAAATTATTTTACGCATAGCTATAAACAAAAATACCTTGTCACAAAAGTAACAAGGTATTTTATTAAATACAATACAAATTTAAATCATTCCATTAGCCTTTGCTTCTTTAAGCACAGCTGAAATACCTTTCTTATTGATAGTTCTTAATGTAGAAGTAGCTATTTTTAAGGTAATCCATTTATCCTCTTCAGGAATGAAAAATTTCTTCGTTATAAGATTTGGGTAAAACTTTCTTTTAGTTCTTCTTAATGAGTGAGAAACATTGTTTCCTGACATTACCTTCTTTCCTGTTATCTGACAAGCTCTAGCCATGATTCTATATTTTTTTGTTCTTTAAACGTCTATTTTAGGAGCGCAAATAACGGCAATATATTTCTATTACACAAACATTGCTTATTAAATATATTTACTTTACATTCATTAAATGAAATTACGATCTATTTCTTATACGCT
The DNA here is from genome assembly GCA_963926405.1 of uncultured Flavobacteriales bacterium. GTDB lineage: Bacteria > Bacteroidota > Bacteroidia > Flavobacteriales_D > Parvicellaceae > CALSMU01. Next base: position 21,420 of record CAWUXI010000068.1, on the reverse strand, counting down.
TATATTGCTATTTTTAGCAGTAAACTGTTCCGAAAAACAACAGCGAATTGAAGAAGAAATAGTGCCTAAGAGTGACAAAAATGACAAACCTCTTAATCATTATTTGCCAGATGTTCCGTTAAATGAGTGCATTCACAATGCACTTTACTACTTAGAAAGTACAGAAATAAATACCTATGACAGTATTGACACACAATATTTTCATGAAGTTTTAGGGTACAAAAACAAAAATGCTGTAGAAATGGAGAAAAGATTGCAAATGCTGAAGCAATCAATAATAACTGATACGACAAACAGTCTTGATGCAGCTGAAAGGGAAGAAATTGAAATCGATATAGAAAACCTAAGGCACGATCTATATTCTTTTGAAAAGGAAGTTATTGGTTTTGTATTCATTCATACATATTCAATTAAACTGGATACGTTATCTGCCATTATAATAATGACAAAAAACTGTTCTAGCTCTCAGGCGGTTCCTGTAAATGCGATAAAAGACATCGACCCGTCTAACTTTGCTTACCAGATCCAACAAATAGAAACGAGTATCTAATCCTAATGATTATTTATGAGTCCTTTTGTTTGCTCCCACTCCAGTTCATCCAATAGATTATCGAAGATTTTTTCAAGCTCCAGAATCTCCCTTGGATACTCATATCTCCTTTGAACTTTTTTGTGTTTTCCACTTAAAACTATCGATGTTTCAACCATTGGCAAATCTGTAACAGATTTATTATCATAAACCGATTTCATATCTTCAAATTTGATTTCTTTAGCTTTTAATAATAGTAAGTTCATTTGATCAGTAGTAATTTTAGATACAAACAATCCATTAATCTTATTTCCTTTAATAGCTGTTAATGCCACAAACCCTTCACAATAAATATACATTTTATACGCTGGGCAATTACCAAAACAGACACCTTTCTCTATACTAGCAAATAATGTGTCATTTAATTCTAATTCATCCTTCACCTTAAAAGGGCTATTCACCTCTTTGTCCTCAATATCCAAGTTGCTTAAAGGCTCTGAACTATTGGCAGTAACACGAGAGGTATTTTTACAGCCAATAACAAACATCATTGCCATAACAATAAAGAAGATTATATTTTTCATAGCTACTTTTATTAAATGTATAGCAAAGTTTTTGCCAAAAAAAAAGGCTCACTGAAGTGAGCCTTTTTTTTATTTTTTCTTTTTACCTTGTTGTTGCTTTTTAGACATATCCTCTAATCGTTTTTGAAAAGCGGATTGTTTCTTTGGCTTCTTTTTATTCTCTGCCAGTTGCAATAGTATTTTATCTTCATCAATTATGTATCTCTTTATTGCCCACATTATTGCCATGTTCATTAAGTTACCGCATAAATAATAGTAACTCAAACCAGCTGAATAACTATTGAAGAAGAACAACATCATTACCGGAAAAAAGTACATGATAATTTTCATGTTTGGCATTCCTGGTTGGCTTGTATTCATTTGACTACTATTCATAATTGTATAAAACAATGTAGATATAGCCATTAAGATCGCAAACAAACTCATATGGTCTCCATACATAGGAATGTTAAACCCAAAATCCCAAACAGAATCAAAAGAGGATAAATCATCTGCCCATAGGAACGATTCATGTCGTAAATAAATACTAGAAGGGAAGAAACGGAAAACAGCCAGTAAAATTGGCATTTGAATAATCATTGGCAAACAACCCGCCATAGGATTTACACCAGTAGACTTATAGAGCGCCATGGTTTCCTGTTGCTTTTTCATTGGATCTTTTTTATCCACGTACTTCTCGTTGATCTTATCAATCTCAGGCTTTAATACACGCATCTTCGCAGATGACTTGTAGTTTTTATACGTAAGAGGAGTAATAATAATTTTAACAAATAACGTAACCAACAAAATTATTAATCCCATACCCAAACCTGTACCTCTTAACATATTAAATACGGGCTGAATCATTATTTTATTCACCCAGCGGAATATGCCCCAACCAAGGTTTATTATCTCCTCCATTTCGTTGTCATATGAAGCAAGGACATCGTTCTCGTTTGGACCAAAATAAAAAGTATAGTTAGATACTTTCTGACCCGGAATAGTAAGATTAGCAGAATAACTATCGGTGTATTTATTACCCTCTAGTTCCTTTTTCACTAAAGACCCTGACTTAAACCCATCTTCACTAATCAATACCGAAGAGAAAAACTTATGCTTGAAGGCTACCCAATTCATATTACCTTCCCAATCTTCCGGCAACAACTCATCATCCCCACTTTCAGAAAGGTAATCCCTTCCTTCGTCAAAATGACGATACATTACAGTTGTTGTCATTCTCTCGTCACTTGCTAATTTCTCTGTACAGAAACCATTCATTCCCCAAGTAAGACTAAGATCTCCCATGGCTACATCTTCATCTAGACCTTTAAAAGCTATCGAGTAAGCAACATCGTATTTATTTTCGGATATTGTATATGCATACTCAACGTATTTATTTGGATCACTTGTCTTGGTTCTAAAAACCAACTCATTTCTGCTGCTGCTTTCTTGTTTTTCGAAATACAAATCACCTGTTTCTACTGCTGCATTATTGTGAACTAACCTTATTGACTGGATTGAAGTTTCTTCTTCAAACAATTGCATCGGAATACTATCAGTTCCTCCAGCATTATAATCTTTCCAAGACTGGAAACCTTTTAATTTTACATCAACAATTCTACCTCCCTTATTAGAAAAACGAACAATTATTTTATCATTTTCTAAAGTAGAATACTCCTTTTCTCCTACAACCCCAGGTGTAAAAATTCCAAAATCTTCTTGTTTAGCAACTGATTGGCCTAACTCTATTTTAATCTTTTCAGCAATTGCAAGAGAATCCTTGTACATCTTAAACTTAACAGAGTCTTTCTTAATCTCTTCAGGCACTGACTCTAAGTCAATTACTGCAACAACATCATTAACCAACTCAACCACAGGATCAGTTACAACCCCATTATTACCCAAACCATCCTCAATGCCATCCATTTCTGGTTGTTCTGTTTTAGATACTTGTTGTTCTGGCTCAGGCTCTGTTACTAAGGTAAAGGTAAAAAGTATACCTGCTATTAGCAGCAGTCCAATAATTGTATTCTTATCCATTGCTATCGAAAAATTTAGTCGCCAAAGTTATTCATTATTCCGCGTAACATGCGGTTATTCATGTTTTTTTTATTCCAAATAAACCCCCTATATATTTTTTCTAAAATACAATTCGTTAACAAAGCGTTGAAAACTTTGTTAAGAACATCCTTAATCGCTTATGGAAAATGAAAACATCAACGATTAGATTTGTATGTAATCATATATGATAGAATATTATGTTAGCGACATTATTTGGAAAAAAGAAACTTACAGAAGATAAAGCGGCGAATATATTCGTTAACAGCTTAATTCAAGTTGTTGAAAAAAGCTTTTCGGACATAGTAGACAACATCAAGTCTGATGGAGAATTCAAAGTAACTCCATCAATATCAGCAGCTGATAGTGACAAGTTTTTAATGATAGTATTAGCGGGAAACTTAAAATTTCTTTCCAGACATCTATCTGCCTCGGAAGAAATCATTTTAAAAGGGAAGATTATTGAAAAATTTGGAATTGTATATGGATTGTCCTACACAGAGATGAAAACGATAGTTGAGGAGTACAGTGATTTCATTCACAGAGTTAATCATCCATCCAGAAACACTTTATACGGGATGAGCAAAGCTGTTTTCTTTAAATACAAACTAGGTCAATATCAAGATGCCTATTTTTCTCAGCTTAATGCTCCAAGCCCTATTCTATTAAAACGAATGGACAATGTTATGGAAAATTTCCTCTGGGACTGGGATGCATTTTTCACAAAATACAAATTCAATCTTTCATAAGGGAAATATTTACGCTTAGAAATTATTCGACGTTAAATACTCACTTTAATCCGAAATGTTTTTCTGCCATTTCTTTAATTTCATTTCCAATAGCCAATGAAGCTGTTGCAGCAGGAGATGGAGCATTTAACACATGAATACTATTGACACCGTATTCTATTCTAAAATCATCTCTTGTATCACCATCTGCTCCTAATAACAAAGCTCGAACACCGGCTCTACCTGGCCTTATATCTTCCATTGTCAATGAAGGTATTAACTCTTGCAAAGTTTTAAGGAATAACTTTTTTGAAAAAGCTCTTCTATATTCATTTATACCAAAACGAATATTCTTAAGAAACAACTTCCATGTCCCTCCATAAGACAGAGCGCTTGCAGTATCGCGAAAGCTAAAATCTGTTTTGCCATAACCTTCTCGCTTAAATGTGAAAACAGCATTTGGTCCACATTCAATCTCACCATTTGTCATACGTGTAAAATGAACTCCTAAAAATGGAAATTCAGGATTTGGAACTGGGTAAATTAGGTTCTTTACTTTGTGTTTAGCTTGTTCGGTTAATTCATAGTAATCACCTCTAAACCCGACTACTTTTTCTTTGATTTTTACACCATCCTTTTTAGCCAATCTATCTGCTTGTAATCCGCCACAAAAAACAAGCTTTTTCGCAGTAAAAGTGCCTTTTGTAGTTTCTATTGCAGTTTGTCCTTCTTCATGGTGAAATCCTTTTGCTTCAGTACCTAAAAGCATTTTACTTTTTGGCTGTAGCTTTAATGAAACCTCCACCATTTTCTCTGTAGCTTGACGATAGTCGATAATCCCTGTACACGGAACCCAAATCCCTGCAATCCCAACGACATCGGGCTCATAGTCTTTTATTTCTTCCCCTGTAATTTTCTTAATACCTTCGGTGTTATTCGCTATTCCATTTTCAAAGATTTGATCCATAAATGGTAAGTCCTTTTCACTTGTAGCAACAACTACTTTTCCACATACATCATGATCAACTCCATACTCTTTTGCAAAAGCAACCAACTCATGACGCCCTTCAACACAATATTTTGCTTTGGATGAACCTGGCTTATAATATAATCCAGAATGAATTACACCTGAGTTATTTCCAGTTTGATGGTCTGCTAACCCTTTTTCTTTTTCAATTAAAAGAATTTTTAAATCAGGATAAGATTTTTGAATCTTATAAAATGTAGCCGCTCCAATAATTCCTCCGCCAATTATAGCAATATCGTATGTCATGTAATAAAATTTTAAACAAATTTACGCAATAGAATAATTGGCGCTATACTTCTTTTGACTTTTCTTCTTTTGGAACAAAAAGTAACAATATTAAACCTATAACAAAAAACACTGTTAAAGCCATCACAGAGTATCTGATATTAAATGCTCCTGTTAAGAAACCGAAACTTACAATTCCGATAGTCATTCCAATTTTCTCTAATACATCGTAAAAACTAAAATAAGATGCATGATCTTCTGTTTCAGGCAAAAATTTTGAATAGGTAGAGCGCGACAAAGCTTGAATACCCCCCATTACAAAACCAACAGTTCCTGCCAGAATGTAAAAATCCATAGGTAATTCTACAACATAAGCAGAGATACAAATCAAAATCCAAACTACTAACGTTATCAATAACACTCTAATATTCCCCCATAAAGAAGACAGGAAAGCAAACAACATTGCTCCTGGGATAGCTATTAATTGAGTTAATAAAATACAGATAATCATATCGGTCTGCATTTTAGCCTGTGAACCAGGATGAGAATTAGTTATTCTAGTGTACTCATTTACAGAAGATTCAGACAAGTCAAAACCATTTTCAATTGCATATTTTTCAGCAATGTCCACATTTTTCAAAATATCCGCCTTCACTTGCTCCTCCAAATTCTGAAAATCAATACCCAAACCATAAGACCATTGAACTGCCTCCGTTCCAAAAAATTGAGACATCGTCATTATGGTTTGAACCGCCATACTAAAAACAAAAAAGGAAAGTAAATATCTTTTTAATCTTTTTATCTTAGAGAACTCTTTCCAAACCCCTTTTAACTCTTTAAATCCTTTGGATAGTAAGTCTCTTTTTGTTCCTGAAAAATCCTTCTGATACATATTCCCTGGCAACTTTCTATAAGTTAATTGAGCAAAACCAATCCACCAAGCACCTGCTAATAAAAAACTATACTCCGGAGGGACATTAAATCCCATAACTAAAACTAGGCATGTAACCAATAGTATAGCGCTACCAAAATACCCCATAGAAAACCCCTTTGCACTAATCCTATCATGATCTTTAGGTTCAGCAATTTCTGGCAAATACGCATTATAAAAAACCAAACTTCCCCAAAAACCAACATTAGCTATCATACAGAACATCAATCCCACTTCAACCAGGTAATAATCCCAAAAAAATAAGCTCACACAAGCACCAGCGCCTATATAATTAAAAAGCCGCATAAACACTTTCTTACTCCCAGAAAAATCTGCAATTCCAGATAATATAGGAGATAAAACACTTACAATTAATAATGATATCGCTATTGCATAAGAGTAGATTTCTACACTGTCGAATTGACTACCAAAAACAATCGAATCACTGCCAACCTTACTTTTATAAAAAAGAGGAAAGATAGCAGTGGTTATCACCAATGGGTAACCCGAATTAGCCCAATCATACATCACCCAAGCCTTGATTACTTTCTTATCTCCTTTTTTGAATGACACTTTCTAGTTTTAATATTGGATGAAGATATAACTTTTATTCATAAAAAAAACCGTCCAGAAATCTGAACGGTTTTAAACTAAAATATTTGACTACTTATTTAACCAACTCAACTTCAACTCTCCTGTTTTTAGCTTTATCAAGCCTGGTCACTCCTGTTGAATTTGACGCTTCTTCATCAGTAGATTTGATTATAATCCTACTTTCATCTAAACCCTTTTCTACTAAGTAAGCTTTCACTTTTTCTGCTCGCTTCTTTCCCAATCCTTGGATGTCTATATTTTCAGGATCAGTATTTTGAGCATCTAATTCTTCTTGATCAGTTTGACCTGCTAATTGCAATTTAAACTCTGGATTATCTGTCATTATCGTAACTAAATTATTTAAATCCTTAACCATCAATTGTTCAATTCTGGTGGTTAAATTATCAAAATAAACTGTAGTTAATTTAACTTGTTCCTCAACTGTATAACCATCTTCACTCATAAAATCTTTATGATAGACCATTGATTCCAGTGTTTTAGCTTTCATTTTATTTGAACAGTCGCAATCTGCGAGATCCTCAATAACAAAAACTTCAACCTGATCAATGTAATAATATGCTATCGGTAGTTGTGTACCCTGAAAGTTTTTTAATTTTTTTAATTTTTCAAATTTAGTATCCTTGTTATTATGGAAATTTCCAATAACTAAAAACTTCTCTTTTCCAGATGCCTTATAGACTCCACAAACAGGCTCCCAGTTATAACGAGCATTTAAAATTTTATTCCCAGGCATCAATACAACGTGTTTATACTCCTTTTCTTTTTCGAAAATAATATCAGTTTTGGATTCTTCCTCCAAAGCATCCTTGCCAACATATGCTCCAAGATTGTTTACTGCATATTTAGATAGGTCAGATAAACTCACATAGTACTTAACGCAATACTCAACATCTTTTGTAAGTGACCCCAATAATTGCGTTTGAATGTAGGTGCGAGGCTCTTTATTATTATAACTGTAGGCAACTATTCCAGCATATCTATTGCCCTCCATTGGAAATTCTTTTCCAAAACTATTGTTTGGAGCTGAACATGGCTGTGCTTTTGTTTTATCAAATAAATCAGCACTTAACCCTGTCGGTGATTCCCAATTTTCTGCCACAGTAATTTGCTGCAATTTTTTCAACTTCCCCTTACCCGTACTTTCAAAACTTGGATTTGTCACAAGATTATCATCATCTTGAGCAACTATATTAATTGTAAAAATTCCAATCAATCCTAAAAACACTAACTTTTTCATCTTTTAGTTTTTAAATTCTTTTACTGTATCAACAAAGCACCTTACTTTATCAGGATGCACATCTGGATAAACTCCATGCCCTAAATTAGCAATATGACGATTGGGACCAAAACTACTAAGCATTTTACTTGTTTCCAACTTAATTGTATCAAAATCAGAATAAAGCATGCACGGATCCAAATTGCCTTGCAACGTTTTATCTTTTCCAATCAATTCTCTACTCTCCTGGATGTCCATATTCCAATCTAATCCTATTGTATTACAATTGAGTTTACCCATTTCTTTTCGTGCGAAATATGCGCCTTTAGCAAAAACAGTAACTGGCACTTCATTTATCGCGTCGCAAATCCTACTTACATATTTCATTCCAAATTCCAAATACTGCTCGTGACTTAGTATCCCAGCCCACGAATCAAAAATTTGAACAATATCGGCACCTGCTTTAATCTGTGCCTGTAAGTACTTAATTGTTGTTTGAGTAATCTTTTCTAACAACTGATGTGACAGTTCCTTATCGGTATAAAGCATCTTTTTGGCTTTGCTGAAAGTTTTGGAACCCTGCCCTTCAATCATATAGGAAAAAATTGTCCATGGAGCACCAGCAAATCCAATAAGAGGAACCCGATTATTCAATTCCTTTTTCGTGATTTTTATTGCTTCCAATACATAATGCAATGAATCCTCAACATCTGGAACATTAATTTTTTCTAAATCCGCTAAAGTCTGAATTGTTTTTTCAAAATAAGGCCCTTTATTTTCAATCATTTGATATTCTAGGCCCATTGCTTCAGGAACGACTAAAATATCTGAAAAGATAATTGCAGCATCCACTCCCAAAATGTCTACTGGCTGAATTGTAACTTCTGCAGCTAATTCTGGTGTTTCCACCAATTCTTTAAACCCACTTAAACTCTGCCGAATTACTCTGTATTCAGGCAGAATCCTACCCGCTTGTCTCATTAACCAAACAGGTGTTCTTTCTACTTTTTCACCTCTCGCTGCTCGTAAAATTAAATCATTCTCATATCCCATAGAGGACAAATGTAAATATCGTGTTTTACTTGGTACCTATTAATTTGAAATAATTATGAAATAAAGCATTTACCTTATTACAGAGACATGCCCTTTATATTCCCTAAACTCTCCCGTAATACCATCTACCGTTTTAACAATCCAAACATAAACCCCTAAATCAACAGGTTGAGACTGAAAAGTTCCATCCCATTTTACTGCCATACCTTCTGAGACAAAAATAGCATCACCCCATCTATTGAATATCATAAGTTCATATCCTTTTGCAGAAACACTCTCCCCGAGTGGGAAGAAGTAATCATTGATTCCATCTCCATCTGGAGTAAATGCGCTTGGGATATAAAAACTATAAACTCCGTTTACCACAACATATAACATGCTCGTATCCGAACAACCGTTAACATTTGAAGTAATTAACTCAACCGGATAGGTTCCAGGTTCAGAATCTGGAAAAATAAAACTAGGATCTGCAGTTGCAGAGCTTCCTAATTCCCCGTTTTCACCAAATGACCAATACCAACTTACAGCATCACTTGATGATGAATCGGTAAAGTTAACATTTGGACTTAAGACATCTGTTGGGTTTGGGTCAGACAAAAAGTAAGAGGTCGGATAATCAAATACTGTAATCATATTTGTAATGGCTGTATTTGAAACGCAGCCATCAGGACTTGTTACAATTAAATCAACTGTATAATTCCCTGGAATTAAATAGGTATTAGAAACTGTTCCGCAAATTGATGATGTATTCCCATCTCCAAAACTCCAAAAACAAGAACCTACCATTAGTGGGTCGGTTGTATTATTGAAAGTCGTAACAACAGGATAACAACCATCAACATCACCTGCTTCAAACAACACTACAGGTTCACTATACCAAGTTACCTCAACCTCATCTATAGTAGCTGGAGTTTCACAATTATCCGTAACAGTTACATAAAATATCTGAGGACTATAAGTACTCAATACACTTATACCACTACCTGTTCCAACAACATTTCCTAGAGCATCCGACCATTCATAGAAATAGGTGCCGCCAATTCCTCCGTTTGCTTGCACTCCGATTTGACCTAAATCTCCTGGACAAACAGTAATATCAGGATTCGTAGTCGTTAATATTGGAGGATACAAACTGACCGTAACACTTAAGGTCTCCGAGATACATCCAAATATATCAATAGAGTAGACATCGTAAATAGTATTTATCGTAGGGCTTACATTTTGAGTTCCTGCTGTGCTTACTATACCCTGGGACCAGTTATAATCATATGGCGCTCCATTCCCATTACTAGCGTTAGCCTGCAATACACCATTTCCCCCAACACAAACAATCGTATCATTAGAAACCGTCAAATTTACAATGGATGGCTCAAGTATCGTAACCACAGTATCAGCATAGCATCCGTCGGCGTCTATGGAACGAATTTTATAATCACCTGCAGCCAAACCAGTAATAGAAGAATTTGTAGTTACCATATTATCTGTTTGAATAACTAACCCGGTGCTTACATCCGTAAATTCTATGGTCCAAGGGCTAAAAAGACCATTTGGCACAGCAAAAATTTCGCCGCCAATACCACCATTGCAAGTAATATGAGTTAATGTTGGATTTGGAGCATAACAAGTATCGCATAAAACATCTATTAAAACTTCGACTGTATCCGTGCAGCCTCCATTTAAATCTGTAACCACTAATTGATAATTTGTAGTTACCAATGGTGCGCCAAATGTGTTTTGAGCAGTAGCATCATCAATGTCAGAAACCGGTGTCCATGCAAATGAGAAGTTGGCAGGATCAGGAATTGTTGGACAAGTGGTAAATCTAGTAATTGGCCTGTCAGCAGAGGCTGTAGAAGTAGCCTCGGGACATGCTGGATTACTATCACTTCTATAGTACAAGCATGAATTAAATCCTGTTGTAGTAAAAGGAGTAGATGAATTTTGAGTATAACTAACAGCTAGATTATCATAACAGATTTCTACAACCAAATTAGAAATACCGTCCCATTCGTAGGCTGTCGTTAAGGCATGAACATTCCAACCTGTATTAATAACAATATTCTGCGGAGACATAACTTGTGTTAACCCCGATTCCCAAGCAGTTAAAGAAGTTGACCCTGTACAACCCATACTGATTTGATAACTATTATACAAAGTAGTACCATTTATTACTGTAACCTCCCATGCTATTTCTGTAATCTTACCGCCAATAAAACCCATTGCATTCAGTTCAGCTGCAGTATATAGAAATTGGTGTTTAGCATTTCTATACCAATTTCCATAAGGCGCTGGCCAGGATGTTGTAGTTCCATTTCCAGAAAGTGTTCCAATAGTTTGTTGTGATGAAGTCGCTGAGCATACTGTACTAGGAGACGGACCGCAAACCGCAGGAACACCTCCACCTAAGTCAGCAGTAAAGTTGACCGTTTCACCACAAAAAATGCTATTTACATCCGCAGTAACAGTAACATCTGGGGAGTAAGAAGCTGCAACGTTTATATCAAGAGAATCCGTTTTAACACAGCCATTTGGACTTGTAATCTCAACGAAATATTCATAATTACCTGGTGATGTTGGAGTAACAGTTGGACTAGCAATTGTGGCACTATTTAAAGAAGTGCCTGGATCCCACTGATAAGTGTAAACCCCTGCAGGATTTGGAATTAAACTAAATTGAATATCACTATTCAAACATGTCGTGGTTGAACTTTGGGTCAAAGAATATGTGAAATCTGGCACAACTGTCACAATTACCGTATCTCTGTTAACACAACTACCTGTTAAGTCACTTACTACTTCATATACAGTTGTAACCGCAGGAGATGCGATCGGATTTGAGCAAGGTGAACAACTAAAATTTGTTCCAATATTTAAAGGATCTCCCGCGAGCACAGTCCAGTCGAATACTGAGCCATTGAATACTTCTAATTGGGTTTCTTGTCCTAAACAAATAATTACATCGCCCGAAGCATTGGTGCTGCCAACTACATCCATATTATAAACAATGGTTTGTTGACCCGAAACAGGACAAGCATTATCAAAAATTGTAACTGTAAAAGAATTATTTGAACTTGCACTTCCTGGCGGAGGGGTCCAAGAAACAGACATTGAAATCTCATTCCCATTAGGAGAATTTGGATATGAATAAGAGACCACCGAACCAGGTAATATAAGATCAATGTTTGAATTCATAAAAAGAGAATCTCCTATGTCTGGATCCGTAAAAAGCATATCAAACGTAAATGAAACACCCTCACACATTTGTAAAGATGTTGGACCCGTTTGAAATACACTTCCATTAACATTTCCTATTGTTCCGCTGGTAGCGCAATCTACCACTTGATTACTACAAGCTAAAACGTTAAATACATAATCGTAAACTTGACTACCTATCAAAATTCCATTCGCATCGTATTCTTCTAGTAAAATAACGACTAAATATTGCCCCGTAAGACCAGGAGCAATAAAATTAACCTGACCAGTAACTGGGTCAATAGTTATACCAGGCACAGGGTTAACTCCGCTATATCCAGCAGTATAAACCACTGGTGTCAGTAATGCATCTTCCAAGGCGTTAGTAAAAGAATAAACCAGCGTATTTCCATCCACTTCAACAACTCCTAAACTAAAACAAACTGATTGACCACTGCAAACATAAGGAATAGGAGGAGCTGTATAAGTTGGTGAATTATTACAAGGCGCATCCAAGTTATTCAAAGTTGCATAAAAGTAATAATCATCTACGGTACTAGTAGCGTTTACACTTCCGTTTCTGCAACAAGAGGTATGGTAAAAAGTCCAAGAATCACATGGGCCAGACAATGTAATTAAAACCTGATACTGATGTTCCCAAACCCCCGGTAAAGTTCCACCATTACAGGTACTTTGAGCTGTCGGACACAATTGAGATACCTCATTTTGAAAAAGAATTTCCGTTGCATTCACTACTTGAGTAGGCAAACCACAAGTATTTACAGCATTAATGGTAAAAGAGCTTCCAGCGGTCATAAAACCTGTTTGGCAATCTTCATACATTGTCAGCGTAACTAAATACTGATCTGGACCAACACACTCATAGGTTATGTTTCCTCCAGGAAGATGCGATGCATTTGCCGATGTTACCGTAAAGATTAAAATAACTAATAACGAAATAACTTTTTTCATAACTTTGTTCAGTTTTCTAACCCAATTCTAACATCTAATTAATTTATAACGCATAAAGATACGAAAGTTGCCTATATATTTTAAACTAAATAAAATATGTTAGATTTCCAACCTAATCCTAAGCTAAACATTTTATTTTAACGAAAAGCGAGTATGCACTTTACCCTAATCAGCGGAGTTTAATTGAAATCAAAAAGTTTGAACCAAAACTTTCAATATCTAACTATATATTTAATAAAATACAGTGAAAAAAAAATACATAATAGCATTAGATCAAGGGACTTCAAGCTCAAGGGCTGTTTTATTTAATAAAGCGGGTGAAATCATTGCTATTGAGCAACAAGAATTTGAACAAATATTTCCAAAACCAGGATGGGTAGAGCATAATTGTAAAGAAATTATTGAATCCCAAACTTTAGTGTTTCATAATCTTTTAGTAAAAAATTCAATTTCTCCTTCCGAAATTGATTCTATTGGGATTACAAACCAAAGAGAAACAACCGTTATTTGGAACAAAACAACAGGAGAACCAATTTATAATGCTATCGTTTGGCAAGACAAAAGAACCTCCAATTTATGTTCAAAATTGAAAGCAGAAGGGTATGAAGAACACTTTAAAAAATCTTCTGGACTCGTTATTGACTCCTATTTTTCAGGAACTAAAATAAACTGGATCCTTAATAATGTTAAAGGAGCTAAAACGTTAGCTAAAGAAAATAAATTACTTTTTGGAACAATTGAGACTTGGTTAATTTGGAACCTGACAAAAGGGGAAATCCATGCAACGGATTACTCTAATGCATCAAGAACTCTGCTGTTTAATATTAATAACTTAGCCTGGGATAAGAAGTCTCTTGAAATTCTAGACATCCCAAAATCCATCCTCCCTTCTATTAAGAATAGTTCCGATGACTATGGGTTTTATGAATACAAAGGGGTGAAAATCCCAATTAGAGGAGCAATTGGAGATCAACAAGCCGCATTATTCGGACAATGTTGCTTTGAACCTGGAGAAGCTAAGAACACCTATGGAACAGGATGCTTCATGTTATTGAATACGGGAAGTAAAAGAATCGAAAGTAATAATGGACTATTAACTACTATTGCTTGGGGAATTGATGATAATATTGAATATGCTTTAGAAGGAAGTATATTTATTGCAGGAGCTGCTATACAATGGCTAAGAGATGGACTAAAAATAATAAATAACTCTAATGAAACGGAGCAATTAGCAAAAGAAGCTAACGAAGATGAAGTAATTGTTGTTCCTGCATTCGCTGGATTAGGAGCCCCTTACTGGGACATGTATGCCCGAGGCGCTATCTTTGGACTTACGAGAGATACCGGTATATCTGAAATTTCCAGAGCAACACTTGAATCTTTAGCATTTCAAACCAAGGATGTACTGCTTGCAATGGAAGAAGATTCGGGAATACATCTTCAATCTCTTAATGTAGATGGTGGCGCAAGTGCTAACAACTATTTAATGCAATTTCAATCAGACATATTGGACACGCCTGTTAACAGGCCAGATATTATTGAATCTACTGCTTTAGGCGCTGCATATATGGCTGGATTGCATACTGGGTTTTGGAATAAAAAAGACTTAAAAAAAATGAAATCAATTAACCAAGTTTTCAAACCAAGCATGGAACAAGCAATTGCTGATGAAAAATATTCACTCTGGACTGAAGCAGTTAAAAGGTCAATGAATTGGACAAAATGAAAGGACTTAAACACTACTTATTTAACGCTCAAAAAAGAGAAGAAGTTAAAACTCTTTTAGCATCCAAAGAATTTGACGTACTCATAATTGGAGGAGGCATTACAGGAGCCGGAATACTTTTAGATGCGACTTCAAGAGGACTTTCAGCTGCGTTAATTGAAAAAGAAGACTATGCTTCAGGAACTAGTAGTAGATCAACAAAATTAATCCACGGCGGATTGCGCTATTTAAAAAACTTTGAATTTAAATTAGTTCGAGAAGTTGGTAAGGAAAGAGCTATAGTTTACAACAACGCTCCACATCTTGTAGTGCCGGAAAAAATGTTACTCCCTTTAATAGAAGGCGGGTCATTCGGTAAATTCGGAACTAGAATTGGCCTTTGGTTATATGATAAACTAGCGGGTGTAGCTAGTGAAGACAAAAGAAAAATTCTTTCAAAAGAAAAAACCATTACAATTGAACCAACACTGAGGACTGATATATTAAAAGGTTCCGGGTATTATGCCGAATACAGAACAGATGACGCAAGACTAACTTTAGAGATAATTAAAACAGCAGTTCAATTAAAAGCAACCACAATTAATTACACAGCTGCAACTGAACTTTTATATGAAAATAAAACAATAACTGGTGTAAAGTGCATAGACGACATAACGAAAACCTCATTTTCAATAAAAGCAAAAAAAATAGTCAACGCCACTGGCCCTTGGGTTGATGAATTAAGAGAAAAAGACAAATCATTATCGGAGAAAAAACTGCATCTTACAAAAGGAGTACATATTGTTGTAGGCAGAGATAAGTTACCGATTAACAACAGCATCTATTTCGATGCAGAAGGAGGAAGAATGATTTTCGCTATACCAAGACAAGAAATCACATATATAGGAACAACAGATACGGAGTTTTCAGAAGACAAGAACAGCCCGAAAGCAACAAGGGAAGATGTACAATATCTAATTGATGCTACCAACAAAATGTTTCCTAATGCAGAACTCAAATTTTTAGACATAATATCCTCATGGTCAGGCATCAGGCCTTTAATTCATGAAGATGGAAAAAACACTTCCGAAATATCAAGAAAAGATGAATTATTCATATCTAAATCAGGGCTAATAACAATCGCGGGGGGTAAATTAACAGGCTATCGATTAATGGCAAAAAAAGTAGTTGATTTAATTAGCAAGCAATTAAATATCAATCATAAATGCACTACCCAAAATATTAAAATTTCTGGAGGAGAGTTTGACACACCGGACTTGGTCGACAGTTTTATTTTATCCATAAAATCAAGATTAAAATCATTAAAATTATCTGAAAAAAAAGCAGAATACCTTGTAAGAACATATGGAAAACAAGCTAATTCAATTCTAGAGATATTTGAAACTGAAAAATTCAATGTTTTGGTTGAAGCTGAGGTTTGGTTTTCTTTACGCTACGATTCTACAATAACATTAATAGACTTCTTTTTACGAAGAACAGGCAAAATAAATTTCGATCCACTTATAGTTTTGGAAGAAGCGAAAATCACACTTCCGCAATTTGTGAAATACCTAAACTGGAATAAATTAGCAGAAAAATCAGCTATAAATGATCTAGAAAACTATTTAACGTCTGTAACAACTTTCGAGTGAAACAAGTAGATATTAAAATAGAAAAAACCGCACGTTATTTTGTTTTAGGAACTCCAAGTGATAAAATAACTGATGTATGGTTTGTTTGCCATGGATATGGTCAATTAGCAAAGTATTTTATAAAGTGGTTTGAGCCTTTACGGAATGAGAACACCCTCATTATTGCCCCTGAAGGATTGAGTAGGTTTTATTGGGATGGATTTTCTGGAAACGTTGTAGCCTCATGGATGACGAAAGAGGAAAGAAGTTCGGACATTGACGACTACGTCCACTATTTGGACAAAGTGGCAAATGAAGTTCTACAGGAAGTAAATAAAGTCAACATTAACATTTTAGGGTTTTCTCAAGGAGCGAGCACTGTTAGTAGATGGGTAGCTTTGGGCAAGACAACTCCAACCAATCTTATTCTTTGGGCTGGGTTATTCCCAACGGACATTGACTACCTAAAAAACATAGATACATTTAATAAATTTCCATTACACTTTTTAATTGGAGATTCTGATGAACTATTCTCTGAGGAAGTGATTAGGGAATACCTAGAAGAAATTAAGAAAAAAGAAATTCAATTTAACCTTTCTAGATATAGTGGAGGGCACAAAGTACTGCCGAGACCTCTTTTAATACTGCAAAAAGACCTTTCTAAATAGCTATATCCCAATTTTCCCGCATTTCGTGAATTTTCATAGTAATTACAGCTATATTTCATAACTTTACCTAAAGTTTAAACAACCTTATTCATAGAAAAGCAGTCTATCATTATATAAATATTTTAATGCATGAAAATTCCTTTTAGAAACTTCACCTTTTTCATCTTGATATTTTCGTTTTCTGGATTTTCGCAAACGACTATCACCATAGGTTCTGGTTCTTCTACAAACACAAATACAGGGTACCCTGCTCCTTATGGTAATTGGTATTTTGGTGCTAAACATCAAATGCTCATCCTCTCTAGTGAATTAGGTAATCAAGGAATGACTGCTGGTGATATCAGTAGCCTAGCTTTTAAAGTAGCAGCAGTTGAAGGAACTCCTCTAACCGGTTTTACTGTTAAAATAAAAAACACATCTAGCACAGCAGTTCTAAACACTTTTGAAACTGGCTTAACAACAGTTTACGGACCACAAACATATACAGAAAGTAATGGTTGGAATGCACATAGTTTTAGCGCTCCTTTTTATTGGGATGGAACATCTAACCTATTAATCGAAACTTGCTTTAACAACACCACCTTTACCGGAAATGCTGTTATGTTCATGTCTTCAACAAGCTTTGAAAGTTCTTCGGTTATTTTCCAAGATGCCAGTGGAGTATGCAGCTCCGGAACTGCTTTCGATACCTTTTTTGACAGGCCTAATATCCGGTTGCAATGGCAAGCACCAAACGCACCTCCACTTTGTGACTTTACTGTTAGCTCAACAAACACCTGTTCGGGTGATATTCAGTTTTTTGATGAATCAACAAACTCTCCAACTTCGTGGTCTTGGGATTTTGGTGATGGTACAACGAGCATATTGGAAAACCCAACGCATACTTATCTATCAAACGGAACCTATACAGTAACTTTAACAGCAACCAATACATTTGGGAGTGATAGTGAAACAAAAACAAACTATATAATAGTCAACGTTTCTGGAGCTACACCAATAACGGCTGCATGCACTCCAAACACAACGGATGGTTCCTTAGGATTTGGCATTACAAATGTCACTTTTAACACTTTAAACATAAATTCAGGTAATGCTATTGAAGGTTACACAGATTTAACATGTAGTCAGACCACTGTATTTGCTGGTCAATCCTACAATATATCAATTGATCATGCCGCTCCAACCACACATAATTGCGCGGCATGGATTGACTTTAATAACGACGGTGTATTTAACCCTACAAGCGAATTGATTGTTTCAAGTTCAAGTTCTCTTGGAACATCTGGATCCGTAACAATTCCTTCAAACGCAACACTAAATACCCCTTTGCGAATGCGAGTAATTGCAGATTATGATTTAAACCCTGATCCAACACCTTGCGATGACCCAGGCTATGGACAAGCTGAGGATTATACAATTATCGTAGAGCAAGATGTTTCTCCTCCAGGTGTAGATTTTACTGCCGACGTATTTTTAACTTGCGATGGTGTTGTTAAGTTTACTGACTTATCAACGAACATACCTTTTGCATGGGCGTGGGATTTTGGAGACGGAAACACATCCGTTCAACAAAATCCAACACACACATATACTGCTGATGGAATTTATAATATACAACTAGTAGCATCAAATAGTTTTGGAAACAACGCACTAACAATGAATTCTTATATTGAAGTGGCTGCGGTAAATAATGTAATTTCACCAACTTGTGATCCGCAAACTTTAGCATATTGCTGTGAATATGGAATCTATTCCGTACAACTAAACACAATTAATAATTCATCTGTCAACGCAATTGAAGGTTATCAAGATTTTTCTTGCCAAAAACAAACTGATGTAACGCCTGGAAACTCTTATTTGCTAGATGTGAGAACTGGACCAGACAACCCTCAAGACACAAAAGCTTGGATTGATTACAACAATGATGGAGTATTTGACAACGCAACTGAACTAGTAATGGAAGCGTTAAATGCCTATAATCCACAATTAAATATAACGATTCCAACATCAGGTATTACTAATAATACGTGGCTACGAATGCGTATTTCATCAGACGAAGTTGGGAGTGCAATTTCAGGATGTAGTAATTGTACTAGAGGACAAGTAGAAGATTACGCCGTAAGAGCAATAGTTCTAGGAATTGAAGAGACTACTGATCCTTTTGAGATATATCCAAACCCAGCAAATGAAAATTTTCATATAACATCTTCAAAGCAAAACATCAAGAACATTACATTGTATAATTTAATAGGAAAAAAGATTATAGTGCAATCAAATATTAGCTCCAATAATTTATCCGTGGATGTGTCAAAATTACCTAGAGGAACTTACCTTGTAAGTATCGAAAGTGAATCTGGAATCCAAATCACTCGAAAAATCATTATCCACTAATGAAATATATTTTTATCATAATTGCTTTTATATTCCTCGCAGGAACAGCTAATGCTACACATCTGATTGGAGGTAATTTAGGGTATGAATATATCGGGCCATTTGGAGGAAACTATCGCTATAAAATTATTCTAACTACCTACACTGATTGCGCTCCTCCAAGTAACTTTCAAAATGGCCCGGAGCAAACAATTTCTGATATTGGTGTTTATGAACATGATTTACAAAATTCTCCTATGGGCGGCGGAGCAGTCAAAAACTTTGTTGGAAGCGTAAACATGACATTAGTTTTGGTTGAAAGGATAGATCCAAACATACCTAATGGCTGCAATATTGGAACAGGAACTTGCATCGACAAAGCTGTTTATGAAGGCTTTATAGACGTTCCTTTGAATTTTACAGGTTATCATATCTTTTATGAAAGATGTTGCCGAAATGGAACAATTGTCAATCTTATTCCACAAGAATCCATGTCTTTTCATGCATATATTTCACCTCCTTTATTAGGAAATAGCTCTCCTGTATTTACAGATGACCCAATTCCATTTATATGTGCTGGAGACACTACTACACTTTTGAACTCAGCAATTGATCCAGAAGGAGATATGTTAGTATTTAGTTTTGTTAAACCTTATGATGCGCAAGCATCATCAGATACTGACCCTGCTCCAGGCCCCCCTGGCTCTCTTAATTGGACCATTAACACTGTTACGTATGCTGGCGGATATAGCCTTGCTCAACCATTTGGAGTTGGAAACTATACTAGCATCAACGCTTCAACAGGACTTACAACATATTACCCGCCGGCCACTGGTGATTATGTAGTTGCAGTTGAAATTAAAGAATATCGAAATGGGAATTTAATTGGTGTAACCAGAAGAGATTTGCAAGTCCTGGTATTGACTTGCCCATTAAATCCTGCTCCAAATATTGACCCAACAGCTGGAACAACTAGTAATCAATTCACTATGGAAGAGGGAGAAACATTGTGTTTTGATTTTGGTTATGATGATCCAAACGGAGACAGCTTAACATTAATAGCGAGTGGAACAGTATTCGATATAAATATAGTTAACCCCAACGCAACTATAAATCAACCTGTAACTGGTTTAGATACTGTATCAACAGAGTTTTGTTGGACAACAGCTTGTGGACAAGCACAAAACTTACCGTATCAGTTCCAAGTGTCTGTGATGGATAATGGCTGTCCGCCAAAAACAACAAACTCCGTCTATCAAATTACAGTAAACTCCGTTGCCCCCCCTTCATCAATAACTGGTGACCCGGTAGTTTGTCAGTTTTCCACAGACACTTACACAACACAAAATATTCCAAACACTACTTATAATTGGACTATCACCGGAGGAAACATCGTCGTTAATAATGGAAGCTCCATTGACATTCAATGGATAGCACCGGGTACAGGAACCATATCTCTGATTGCAGAAAATCAATTTGGTTGTTTATCTGATCCTATTACTGAAGATGTTACCGTAACCATTGCGCCAAATACTGATGCAGGTTTTGATACCACCATTTGTTTTGGAGATACAGCAAGTATTTTTGCAACAACTGATGCACTGCCCGGTTTTACGACAACTTGGACACCTAACACAAATATGATAAATGGAACAACACTAACACCTGATGTATTTCCAACTGACACAACCAAATACTTCATTACTGTTGATCTTGGAGGAGGTTGTTTTGCGCTAGATAGTATTACTGTAAATGTTAACATCCCTTTTATTAGTGCTGGAGTTGACACCTCTATTTGTTCTGGAGACAGTGTGCAATTAAATGGTTCTTCATCAATTGGAACATCTATTTGGACTCCTGCCATTGGACTAAGCGATGAGGCTATATTAAATCCATTTGCCTCTCCAATGGTTACAACTGAATATATATTGACGCTG
>CAWUXI010000067.1:0-18023 GCA_963926405.1 uncultured Flavobacteriales bacterium | reverse complement strand
AAATCTCTTGAAGGATCTAATAATTCTTTGGCAAATGCATCTTCGAAATTTTCTAGGAAGTATGTTTCTTCAGCTTCAGTAATTATTGAATTCATGTCAATCGAAGTTCTAAAGAACATTGCTAATCGGAATTGCAATGCCGCTAAAATACATTTGGGAAATACCGGAAGCTACGCTTGCAATTGGATATGCACATGGTTTTTTATTTATCGCATACTGTATCTTAGTAATCCCCGCAAAAATTGATTTGAAGTGGAATTTAAAAATCACCTTTTTAGTTTTAATAGCTTCCCTTTTACCTTTTGGAACTTTTGTAGCAGAGTTTAAATTGTTTAATAAGGCGCATAATTCTTAAGGTAAAAGAAAAGTGCCTTCCAAATTTCTTTAGAATCTTTTCTTACTCATCCAAATAGCTGGAGCTATGAGAGGTGGGGATGAAAGATGCTGAAAAGGGGCATCTCTGATTGGGATGCAAAATATCTATTCCGAGATTAACTCCAATGCTCTATCGGGTGCCTGATTCATACAAGATAGTACCTGCATTGTCTGTCATCATTTGTTCTTTACAAGACACATACATTTTTAGTCCACCGCCGCCACTTAATTCTGACATCGTTACTAATCCTTTATAACCAGACCCTAAATAAGAAAAACTGTCATACATATAATTGTATGTGCTGTTTCCTGCTCTTAAAGTAGCTTGAGAAGAACTGAACTCAATTCTCATGTTTCCATCTTTACTTTCAAATGTTTTCCATATTACATAAGTCATTACATCGTCCTTGTCCGAAAAACAAGATGATTGTCCAAAGACATTAATTGAAAGAGCAATAGCAACAAATAATAATAGGGTTTTCATAATTTTAATTTTTAGTTAATAGCCTAATATAAGGCAAGTTAATAATTTTTCAATGCAATGCTTATATTTTCAATTAAAATATATTGAACTACTATTCGTTTGCCTATTCTCTCGACCTACATCTTGGAAGTATGAGGAGCAGAAATGGAAAAGAAAACTACTTTTAGAAGGGGGCGAAAAATTAATTAGTCCCTTTTTAGTCCTCAACAAAAACACAATCATTTATGACTTGAATCATAAGTAAAGAGATGGGGATTAATATATGACACCGTCACTATTGATTTGCTTATCCCTGCTTCAATAACCTTTTTTCTTCCGCTTCATAAACAGATATTGTTGCCGCAACCACCGATATAATTGCAACGAATCCAGCTAATAATGAACCAACCCAAGGAATCATAATTACAACCGAAAACACTGCTCCATTAGCAATCACTAGACCTTTATTGTTTCTCATAAAATGTATACTTTCTTGCAATTTAAGTTGTTTTCGCTCACAAGTGTAGTCAACAAATGAAAATCCATAATAGTATGCCCCAATGATAAATAACAAGAATGGAGAGAGCCATCCAATAATAGGGATTATCGAAAAAGCAAACAGCAATAACATAAATAAGAGCTGAAGTATCATATTTCGGGATGCAATAGCTACGCCTCTAATCACGTTTTTAGCAAAAATAGCTGCGTTAAAAGGATACTTTTTTCCGCTTAAAATTTGTGATGTACGGTCTGACAAATAAGCAAGCACAGGAGACAAAATAATTAGCATGGTTGCGCCACTAATAAAATGTAAAATAATCCAGGAGACAAGTTTTATACTAATGTAGAAAAACCACCACAGAATTACACCAACAGATTCATAATACACCCCGCCTTTATCCAAGCCTAAGTTTACCATGCACCAGTTAGTAATTTCTTCTGTTAAAAACCCAGCAATACTCATTGTCATCATAAATAATAAAACATTGATCACAAGAGGAAGTAGATAAAACCCTGACAATTTGTTGGCACTAATAAATTTAGTGGCCTTGCCATATGCAGAAAATCCAATTTTCATTTGCTTGAACATAAATTTAGAACGACAAAAACCTAGAATTATTACAGTTTTGGTTGATTAAATTGGTATTACCTTCCACTCGCTTAAGCCCTTAACTAAACATCATGCAAAAACCATTAATTCTTTTATTTATTGGAAGTATGAGGAACAGAAATGGAAAAGAAGTAGGGTAAATAGATACCAATAAAAAAGGAGGTTTCCACTTAAGCATGAGTTATATGGGATCAAGTACCAACTATTATTTGACCCCAACTTTTTGAAGGTACCTCCGTAGATTTATATAACAGCTGGTAAAGATTTATTGTATCTTTTTTTAATTAACAAATTATATTATCAGGAGGGTGTAATTCAAAAACAAAAAACTATGAAAAAATTAGTGTTTATTCCAGGAGTATTAAGTATCAATATTGTATTAATATATATAATATATTCAAGATTTAATCCAAACTATTTAAATTTAAGTGAACTCCCATATTTCAATGTGTTTTCGTTGGAACGATTAGTTCCAAATGCAGGCCCACAATCTATATTATTTTTTGCAAGTCTTTTCGGATTAGTATTTATTAATGCATTGTTTGCAAAAATAATTAAAGAAAATAGTCTTACTTAAAGTAAGAACATAAAAAATAGTCCATCTTTAGCCCCTTATAAAAACAAAACCCTTGCTATCATTGAAGATAACAAGGGTTGTTTGTACCGAAGGTGGGAATCGAACCCACACGTCCTAAGACACACGAGTTTGAGTCGTGCGCGTCTACCAGTTCCGCCACTTCGGCGCGTAAAACTTGAACCCTAACCGTACTGATTAACTCTCAAAGTGAGCGCGAATTTACATTTTGTTTTTGTTTGACCAAATAATAACTTCAAAATACTTTCAATTGAGTTTTTTATAAATGTAAATTTGACCTACTTTCGCATTCCGTTTTTAATAAGCCATGGAAAATAGAGTCAAAATATTCGCATGTTCCGCTTCTACAGAGATAGCACAAGAAATTGCAGCTTCATATGGTCAAGAACTTGGGAACGTGGAACTTCAGCTGTTTAGCGATGGAGAATTTACTGCTTCCTATAACGAAACAGTTAGGGGTTGTGATGTATTTATTATACAATCGACCTGCCCTCCTTCTGATAATTTAATGGAATTATTATTAATGGTTGATGCTGCGAAAAGAGCTTCAGCCAAAAAAATTAATGTAGTTATCCCTTATTTTGGATGGGCACGTCAAGACAGAAAGGATCAGCCAAGAGTAGCTATTGGAGCTAAGCTAATGGCAAATTTGTTGGAAGCTGCTGGTGTAGACCGTGTCATGACAATGGACTTACACGCGGATCAAATCCAAGGGTTTTTTGAAGTACCAGTAGATCACTTGTATGCATCTAGTATTTTTGCACCACACTTACAAGCCATGAATTTGCCTGATTTAATTATTGCAGCTCCAGATGCAGGAGGGTCCAAAAGAGCTAATGCTTATGCGAAGTATTTAGATGTTGATTTGGCACTTTGTTACAAACAAAGAAAAAAAGCAAACGAAATAGCTTCAATGACAATTATTGGAGATGTTAAAGGAAAAGATGTAGTCATCATTGATGACATGGTAGATACTGCCGGTACACTTTGTAAATCTGCTGAATTATTTATAGAGCATGGCGCAAAAAGTGTAAGAGCTATTTGTACGCATGCAATATTATCTGGGCCAGCTTACGACAGAATTGAAGCGTCAGTATTAGAAGAGTTAATAGTTACGAATACTATTCCTGCAAAAGGAAAAAGTGATAAAATAAAAGTATTAAGCGTCGCGGATATGTTTGCCGACGTAATTAAAAAAACGATTTCTTTTGAGTCCATAAGCGATCATTTTGTATTTGCAAATCAATAAATAAATATATAATTATGAAAACAGTATCATTGAGCGGTTCTAGTAGAGAGAACGTAGGGAAAAAAGATGCTACTCTTCTTAGACGAGAAGGTAAAATTCCATCTGTATTATACGGAGGAAAAGAGCAAGTTCATTTTCACATTTCTGAAAATGACGCAAAAAAAATAATCTTCACTCCGAATGTATATGTCGTGAAATTAGAGGTTAATGGAAGTAAAGTTAACGCAATTATTAAAGATGTTCAGCTACATTCTGTAACAGACAGAGTTATTCACATTGACTTTTTAGAGATTATGGATGGGGCAGCTGTGAAAATAAAAATCCCTGTTAAAACTACTGGTTTTTCTATTGGGGTTAGAAATGGTGGAAAATTGAGCCAAAACTTTAGATCGTTATTGGTTGAAGGAAAGGTTGCTGATTTACCAGATACAATTGAAGTTGATATTACTGCGGTTAAAATTGGGCACAAAATTAGAGTTTCAGAAATGAATGTGCCAGGCCTTAGGTTTTTAGACCCTGCAGGTGCAGTTGTGTTAGGCGTAGCAATGTCAAGAGGTGCTAGTATGGTAGAAGAAGAAGAAGAAGAGGCAGTAGAAGAAGGAGTAGAAGGAGCAGAAGAAGAAGCTTCAGAATAAAATAATAAATTATGAAGTATCTAATCGTTGGATTGGGTAATCCGGGTGATCAATATAAAAACACTCGACATAATATAGGATTTACAATATTGGACGCATTAGTTAATGCGTCCAATATTTGTTTTGAGCCAGACCGTTTAGTGGATAAGGCCGTTCTAAAATTTAAAGGCAGAAAGCTTATTTTGATTAAGCCTACTACCTTTATGAACTTAAGTGGAAAGGCAGTTAGCTACTGGGTTCAAAAAGAAAAAATTGACCCCAATAACTTATTAGTTATAACCGACGACATTGCATTGCCATTTGGAAAAATAAGGATTAAAGCTAAAGGCAGTGATGGTGGGCACAATGGTTTAAAAGATATTCAGCTAGCATTAAACTCTAGTAAATACGGGCGGCTTCGATTTGGAGTAGGAAGTGAATTCAATCCAGGAAGTCAAGTAAACTACGTTCTTGGTGAATGGTCGGAAGAAGAGAAAAAAGCACTTAAAGAAAGAGAAGAAACCATTGGGAATGCAATCAAATCATTTGCAACAATTGGTCTAGGCAGAACCATGAACGAATTCAATAATAAGTAAGTATTATCGAAAACCTTATTTATTACCTAGCGTATACTTAATCCTTAACACGTTTTTATATTGGCGTTACAAAAGGTATTCCAAAGGATTAACCTGCTTTTTATTCTCAATTATTTCAAAATGAAGGTGTGGTCCTGTAGCATTTCCTGAAGATCCAATTTTACCAATAATTTTACCTTTGCAAATAACATCACCTGTTTTTACTGAAAACTGCGATAAATGGGCGTAAAGAGTTACCAAGCCATTTTCGTGTACTATTTTAATTGTATTCCCATAACCTTTGGTATCTTTTATAACTTCTACTACTTTTCCGTCAAAAGCTGCATATACAGAATTCCCATGTTTAGCTCTAATATCTAGGCCTGCATGAAACTTTTTCGTATTCGTATTCGGGTGAATTCGGTAACCATATAAACTTCCAATTGTTCCCTTTTCCACAGGCATTTTAGCACAATCTTCTTGAGCAAAATATAGATTAGCTAGTAATAAAATTGAAAGGACTGAAAAAAATTTAATTGTACACATAGTAAGTGGTTTATCGCTTATTCTAAAATTGAAAACATGCACAACTCAATTGAAATTTAGCGGTGTGCTTAAATGTTCTTAGTAATCCACATTTTATAGGTTTTAAAACCTTCTTCTGAAAACGTTTATTTTCTTTTTGAGACTTGTGCAAAACACTTCTAGAAGGGGAATTCCCCGTTTTAATTGTAAAACCCTCCAATCCTTTCGGACTAACTTTTTCTGTGTGTATATTTCCTTTAATTCCATCATTTATATTCAACTTAATAGAAGGAACATTTAGGTTTGTATTAAGATGAACTTGTGATTCTTCAATATTTGTTTGCTTTTGAGCATTTATTCCCATAGGCCTGATGCTATTCTGACTATTCAACCCATTATCAACTTTAACATCTGGAGAATATCTATTAGAAGAGTTCCCTCGAGTTCGAACTTTTTGTGTTGCCGCTGTATAAGGCATGTTTATATTTATCGTGTTAATTTTTAAAACTGGATTACTACTATCAAGTTTTACTTGCTGTTGTAAATCATTGCTGTTCAATTCATTCTGAGAAGAAATTGCTACTGTATATCCGATAAATAGTATATATATAAACGTTTTCATGCTTTTGTTTTAGTGATTGATAGGACAAATCTATTTTAAAAAAAACGCTAATAAAATAATGAAAGAGTAAGCTAGCCATCTCAGTTGGTGAACGAAGCTAATGACTTTGTGAAGCAGACTTATTTGCATATAAGTACTATACTAATTGATGTAAGCCATTTTTATGTTCGCTTTTTTGATTGTATGTTTGTTGTAATCACAATATCTATTTATTGAAAAACCAGGTTTACATAGCAGCTATTTTTATTCTGTGCACATTGCAAATGTTTTCTCAGCAGACAGATTCCGTTGCAGTTTCTATTAGTAAAAGAACAAATACTGACGCAAAAATATTTGCCTGGATTAATGCTGCAAATACTATTTCTCAAGAGGCCCCCAAGCGGGCATTTGAGTATGTGCAAAACGCTATTGAACTGGCTCTTATTCTAGACAATAAAAGAGGTGAAGCATACTGCTACAATACTTTAGGAGCACTTAACTATAGCGTTAGCAGGTATGATGCCTCTATTAAGAGTTACGAAAAAGCACTTATATTATTCAAGGGACTTGAGAATGAAAAAGGATATTATAATTCAATGAAATATATTGGAGCTGCTTATGAAGCGGACTCCAAGCTGAAAAAAGCAGAGAACTTTTATGAAAAATTTCAGAAGCTAGCTATTGAGAAAAAAAATACAGACGATGAAATATATGCGATCAATGCACTAGGAAGAGTTTACTATAGCCAAGAGGACTATGTCCAAAGTAAAGTAGCATACGACACGATATTAGTACTTGAGAAAACGAGAAATAACCCACAAGGGATAATTAACGCATCGAACAACCTAGGGAATGTTTATGAAGCCATTAACGATTCTTCTGGAGCGTTTCAAATGTACAACCAATCATTACAACTAGCCAACGACATTGGAGATGCAGATGGTGTGAATTCTTACTATTCTAATTCAGATAAATTTTATCGCAAACGAGGTAATACTAAGCAGCAAATACAAGTCCAACAAGAGGCTATAGAATTTAATTCCTCTAACGGAAATCAAAAAGCTTTAACTGATAACTATAATAGTATTGCCGCTTTAAGTTTAAAAGACGAAAAACCACAAGAAGCGATTGAATATCTTAAGCAAAATATTGTTTTGATGGACGAAATTGGGACATTAGAGTCAAAGGAAGAAGCACTTGGGTTAATAACAACAGCCTATGAGCAAATTGGGGATTATGAAAGTGCCCTCGAGAGTTATCAGAAGTTAGTGAAAATTCAAGAAGCTAATACAAGGGAAAAGAATAAACACATTCAATTGGCTAGTAGCTTGTCGAATGAATTGGATGAGAAAGATAGAAGAATTGAATTGCTTCAAACTAACATTCAGCTAAATAAGGATAACATGTTTTTACTTGAGAACAAAAAAGGAGAAGAACTAAAAAACCAAAGAATTATCATTTATGCACTTGCTGGTGGTTTTTTAGTTTTGCTATTAGCCGCTCTTATAATTATCCGCAGTAACCGTGAAAAAAGACAAGCAAATTCAATGCTAGAGCTTAAATCTTTACGAGCACAAATGAACCCTCACTTTATCTTTAATTCTTTAAATTCTGTAAACAGCTTTATTTCTAAAAATGACGACAGAAGTGCAAACAAATATTTGTCTCAATTTAGCCGGTTGATGAGAATGGTTCTTGAAAACTCTAAGCATGATTTTGTTTCATTAGAGAGTGAAATTGAAATTTTAAAATTGTATCTAGAACTAGAACACTTGCGTTTTCAAGATAAATTTGATTACGACTTTATTATTGGAGAAAACATCAAAAAGGACGAGATTGAAATACCTCCCATGCTTATTCAGCCTTTTATAGAAAATGCTGTTTGGCACGGACTCCGGTATTTAGAAGAAAAAGGCAAGCTATTGGTAAGCGTTGAAAAACAAGAAGGAGAGCTACTTTGGACTATAGAAGACAATGGAATTGGACGTGAGAAAAGTGCAGAACTAAAGACTAAAAATCAGCAAATAGGAAATTCTACAGGGATGAAAAATATTGACGAACGTTTACGGATTCTTAATAAAATGAATAAAACGAACATGCAAGTTCAGGTAATAGACTTAGACAATGGAGCAACAGGGACAAGAGTTGAGGTTAGTATACCTTACCAATCTATCGTTTAAGGCACTTTAAAATAGCCCGTGTAATTCAGCGTCAATTTGGCTAATAATCTTCCCTAGGTCTTCTGGATTATCATGAAATGAGTTTTCGTCAATGTCAATAATCAATATTTTACCACTATCATAGGTCGAAATCCAAGCTTCGTAGCGCTCATTTAACCTTTTTAAATAATCTAAGCGGATACTCTCTTCGTATTCTCTACCTCTTTTCTGAATATTGTTAACCAACTTTGGAACACTCGCTCGCAAATAGATTAAAAGGTCTGGTGCGGAAATAAAAGACTCCATAAGATTAAACAATGAAAAATAGTTTTCAAAATCTCTCGTAGACATTAATCCCATGGAATGCAAGTTAGGAGCAAATATATAAGCGTCCTCATGTATAGTTCTGTCTTGAATTATAGTGTTTTTACTCTCTTTAATATCTTGAATTTGCGTAAATCGACTATTCAAATAATATACTTGCAGGTTAAATGACCAGCGCTGCATATCATCATAGAAGTCTAATAAATAAGGATTTTGATCCACATCTTCATAATGTGTGTCCCATTTGTAGTGCTTCGATAGTAACTCTGTTAAGGTTGTTTTACCAGCACCAATATTTCCTGCTATTGCTATATGCATTCCGCTAAGTTTAAAGAGCACCTAAAGTACAATTATTTCTATACGCTGCTTGTTGATAAGCCTAAAAGTTTAGAATATTCTCTATTATTTGGACGAAACACGCTTATACTTAATTGTTCCCAATAGAATATATTGCAATTTTGTTTTTTGAGAGAACAATTAAGCGGTCTTTTTCTAACCTTATTTTTTCAAAAGAATCAAAAGGAAGCTGGATTTTTACTTCTTCAAAATCTATTAAACCATAACCATAATAATTCCCCTCTTTTTGATAGTACATAACGCTATTTTCAACCTGAATTTCATCTACATTTAATACTGGAACAGTTTTAATATACGATCCATATATATCAAAAACTAAAACCCCTTGTCTAGGACAAACCATATAAACATTATCCATGTGTTCAAGGATTTGTGACGGATTTAAACCATCCTTTTGAAGAATTTGCTCAAGGTTTCCAGATTCATATATCCGCTCGAACCCTTTATTTACCTTGATTAATTGAAAAAGTTCTTGGTCGTAAATCCAAATTCCATTATCAACTAAACTCGTCGCAATTAATTGTGTTTGGTATAAATCAAGGTCTTCCAAGGAATATGAGTTTTGTTGTGCAGATAATGTATTATCCGTAACTACAATTCGTGCATTTTCTTTAAAAAATAATATTGGGCGAAGTGTATTGTTTACATCCAAACAAGATATATTTCCTAATGTTTTGTTACTGTAGGTGTATAAAGTATCTCCAGCATAATTTAACTTGAAGATCTGGTTATTGTCAATCAAATAAATTTTATTTAAATGATCTGTTGTGAAGTCTTTGGTAGATGTTGAGAATTCACTAACCAATTCAAATTTTATTTGCCCGTTACCTGAAATAACAGTTCCAAAAACAAATACGAGTATGGATAACTTCAACTTCATTTAATCAGTTCCAATATTTCATCAACAATTTTACGGTCATTTGAAAGCCTTGGGATTTTATTCTGTCCTCCAGCTTTTCCTTTGCTTTTTAACCATGCATAAAACGTTCCTTTTTGTACTTTTTGTATAATCGGAGGACGTAAAGTTAAGCTATTTGATCTTTTAGCTTCATAATCACTATTTATAGATTTTAATGCAGTATCTAAAACCTTTGCAAAGTAATCTATGCTTTCGGGTTCATCTTCAAACTCAATTATCCATTGATGACCTCCTGTGGCAGAGTTGTCCATGTAAATAGGACAAGCAGTATATTCCTTTACTTGTGCATTTGCTTTTTCACATGCTATTCTTATTGCTTTTTCAGCATTGTCGATTATCATTTCTTCCCCAAAGGCATTGATATAATTTTTGGTTCTCCCTGAAACCTTAATACGATAAGGCTTAAGTGACGTAAATATTATTGTATCCCCAATAACATAGCGCCATAAACCAGCATTTGTTGAGATAACCAAAGCATAGTTAACATCAAGCTCAACATCTTCAATGTTAATTACTGTTGGAGATTCTTGTTCAAATTCATCCATTGGTATAAACTCATAAAAAATACCATAGTCCAACATCAAAAGCATATCATCTGCACCAACTCGATCTTGAATTCCAAAACACCCTTCACTCGCATTATACGTTTGAACATAGTTCATGTCGGGTTTTTTGATTATAGCCTTAAACTGTTCTTCATAAGGTTCGAAACTCACTCCTCCATGCATATATAACTCTAGGTTTGGCCAAATGTCTAAAATATTATCTGTATTGTTTTTTTCAAGTATCTTTTTCAAAAGAACGAGGGTCCAAGAAGGAATGCCTGCAAGAATATGAACATCTTCTTTAACAGTAGATTCAGCCATTTTTTCCAATTTATCCTCCCATTCTTCCATTAGTGTAATTTCCTTACTAGGAGTCCTTCTGAGTTCACACCACCAAGGTAAATTCTTAACAATTATTGCCGATAGGTCACCAAAATACGACTTGTTGTTAATGTAGTTTATTTGAGCACTTCCGCCAAGAATAAGGTGTTTACCATTAAATAATTTTGTTTTGGGATGATTTGAATAATACAAAGCCAAAAGGTCTTTTCCGCCTTGATAGTGGCTCGCTGTAAGCGCCTCTTTTGAAACAGGAATAAACTTACTTTTATCCCCAGAAGTTCCAGAGGATTTTGCAAACCATTTTATTTCTGTTGGCCACAATAAGTTTTGCTCCCCTTGTTTTAATCTATTAACGTAGGGTTTAATATCCTCATATGACTGAAGAGAAATATTGTTCTTGAATTCTTTATAAGAATGAATGGATTTGAATTTGTGTTGTTTACCAAATTCCGTGTCCTTAGCTGTGGCAATTAATTGTTCAAAGACGTCAAATTGTACGTCAATAGGATATTGCTTAAATAAGTCAATTTGATGAATTCGTTTTTTTATGAGCCACGAAAAAATTGAATTGAACGGGACGCCAATTTTCCTTGCCATAAAAAAGAATTATATCCGAAGAGATAATACGATCTATCCGAAAATTACGAATCCGAAAATTGCTAAAATTACAACCCCTGCATATATGTATCCAACTCCTGCAGAATCACCGTGAAAATTACTATCTCCCATTTTTGCTTAATTTTAAGCTAAATTAACACTTTCAGATAAAACAATGTATATGTATTTAAAATATTTAATCTTGATACTCTTCTTTCCTGCCATTACTTTTTCACAAACAGGGTGGACTTGGACCGAGCTAAACAGCATGCCAGAAAGAATTTCCAACAATGCCGTTACTCAAGGAATAGATGGTTCTGGAAACGTAAATGTTTATTCCTTCTCGGGAATAGATAGTACTAAACTTTATTCTGGGATTAACCTCAAATCCTATCGTTATAATTTAACTACAGCTATATGGGACACAATCGCATCACTTCCAGATGCACAGGGAAAAATAGCTGCTGGCGCAAGCACAGTTAAGAATAAAATCTACATTATAGGAGGTTATCACGTTAACGCAAATGGCAGTGAAGTTTCTTCTGCCAAAGTTCATATTTACGACCCTATAAATAATGCTTATTTACTCGACGGGGCAGACATTCCTGTTGCTATAGATGATCATGTACAAGCGGTTTGGAGAGATAGTTTGATTTATGTTGTAACAGGCTGGAGCAACAACAACAATGTACCAGATGTCCAAATTTACGACCCCGCAAATGATAATTGGCTAGTTGGAACCGCAACTCCTAATGCAACTCAATACAAAATGTTTGGAGCTTCAGGAGTAATAATTGGAGACACCATTTACTACAATGGGGGAGTTACTTCAGGCCTTAGCTTTAATGCAACATCTTATTTAAGAATGGGAGTAATTGACCCAATTGATCCTACAATTATTACTTGGAGTCAGCTGCAAGATAACCCTGGAGGAAATGGATATCGAATGGCTGCAGCTAAGCACAACAACCGTTGTTTCTGGATTGGAGGCTCAGGGACTGCATACAATTATGATGGGATAGCGTATAATGGTTCGGGGGGAGTTGAACCACATTCTAGAATTCTTACTTATCAAAAGTATTGGAACATGTGGTTTGAAGGCTTTGGTTCTCCATTCGGAATAATGGACTTAAGAGGAATCGCACAAATTACTCCAACATCATGGATTATTTGTGGCGGTATGGAAACAGGACAAACAGTTACAAATAGGGCTTTTTTATTGGAATTTGATCCGCAAGTAGGAAGTGTTAAAGACAATTTAAAAGAAGGCGTTAAGCTATACCCAAATCCATCATCAGATTACATTCTGCTAAACGAGAAATACGAAAATACGGCTTACAAAGTCTTTTCCATAGCTGGAGAAATCGTGCTAAAAGGGGTTTTGCTAAATAATACAATTAAAATATCAGGTTTATCAACTGGGTTTTACCAACTGGAGTTGATAAATAGGGGAAAAGTGACGAAGGGAGGGTTTGTTGTTTCCCGTTAATTTGCTACTCAATCACAATATCAAAGGGCATTCTAGCTTGAATTCCCTGTGTAGATATTATTTTATCCACCGATTGAATGAATGCCGCTAATCTTAATTTTAAAGATGTTTCAATACTAGCTTCATCATCTCCCAAAGATTCCATTAATTCAAGTAATTTGTTCTCTTTTTGTTCAGGGTAAACCCCTAATTTAATATCGTCAGCACCGATGTTAGCCTGTTGAGCTGCATAAGCAACTGCAGCATCTATCCCTCCCAATTCGTCCACCAATCCAATTCTTAAAGCATCTGTTCCTGACCATACTCTACCTTGCCCAATGCTATCAACATCAGCTTGTTCTAGACCAGCTCTACCATTAGCAACTTTTAGCGTAAAATCATTGTAAATATCATCTACTCCTAATTGAATTAAATGCTTTTCTTCATCCGTTAACGCCTTATTTAAAGACAATACAGAATGGTGGTTTGTTTGCGCTCGGTCAAACGTAATTCCAAAATTCTTTTTTAATGCAGGGCCAATGTTTGGGATTATGCCAAAAACGCCTATGGAACCGGTAATTGTATTGGGTTGTGCATAAATTTTATCTGCTGCACAAGCTATGTAATAACCTCCTGAAGCAGCGACATCGCCCATGGAAACAATAATTGGTTTTACTTTTTGCGTTAAGACTACCTCCCTCCAAATAACATCAGAAGCGAGTGCGCTACCGCCTGGAGAATTAATTCTTAAAACAACCGCCTTTATCTCATCATTTTCTCTTGCTTCACGTATAGCTCCTGCAATCGTTTCCGAACCAATAGTTGCAGCGGTTCCTTTGCCACTTTCAATTCCTCCTACAGCATAAACTACAGCAATATTGCTGTTTTTGTTGTTTCTGTCGTAATTCTTTGCTTTTTTCGAAGCATACTTTTTAAATGAAACTAAGTTTAAATCCTCTCCTGTTTTTGTTCCAGACGCTTCCTTTAAGATTGCAAAAAGCTCATCCTCATAAATTAATTCATCCACCAGATTATACTCTAAAGCTGTTTTAGCAGAACGCACATACATCGAATCTGCAATTTCGTTTAACATATCTGCACTTACTCCTGTTTTTTCGTTAACCCCAATTAGCATTTGATTCCAAAGAGCGTTCATATATGTCATTGTTTGCTCTCTATTTGCAACACTCATGCTGTCATACATTAATGGTTCAACCGCACTCTTAAACTTATTATTACTTCCTCTTATTATTTGAACATCAACACCTAGTTTATCAATTGCGCCTTTTAAAAACATTAATTCTGCCCCTAGTCCTTTAAACTCCAACATCCCCGCAGGGAATAAGTGAACCTTATCTGCAGCAGTAGCAAGGTAATATGCTTTTTGTGAGTAAAACTCACTATAAGCATAAACAAACTTTCCAGAAGATTTAAAATCAATAATCGCATTCCTAATCTCCTCAGTAGTAGCCATTCCAGCTGGAAGGTTTGAAACATTTAAAAGAACGCCCTTTATTTTGTCGTCTGATTTTGCTGCGTCTAATCCAATTTTAATCTCTCTCAATCCAAACCCTTGATCTAAAGAGAAAGAAGACTTGTTAAATTCTGCATAAGAAACTTCACTAATCTTAGTGTCCAATTTCATATGTAATACAGCATTCGCTTTTACAACAAAGGGGGATGTCTCTGTTAATCCTGAAATAGCTCCTCCTAAGCCCACTAAAAGCAAAACAATTAAAATACCTCCTGTTAAGAATATTGCTAAAGATGCTGACCAAAACGATCTCCAAAATGGTTTCATAATTTTTTGTTTTTATTAACTAATCCCATTTATTTTATTGGAATATAGATGTAAAGTTAAACGGACAAGGCTATTCTACAAGTTTTATCTACACCAATGGTAAATTAATATTACCAACGGATAGATCTGACCTTCAACCTCTCTTCCATCTCCTTTAAGTGTGAATAACTATCTTAGATAGTAGAGAAGGAAGTTGAACTTTTGAGCATTATAAATCTACTTTTGTGTTATGAAACAAACCGTTTTGCTCTTAGGAAGTAATATCGATAATCGATTAGAATTATTAGCAGAAGCCGGTTCTTTGATAATGGAGCAAATTGGCCCTGTAGTAGTGGCTTCATCCATTTATGAATCTGAACCTTGGGGGTACGATTCTAAAAACTCTTTTTTTAATCAAGCGGTGCTGATTAAAACAAATATTAGCCCTGAAAAAGTGTTGGAAAAATGTCTTTCTATAGAAAACCAGATGGGAAGAGCAAGGAATGAGAATGGAACTTATGCGGACAGAAACATAGATATTGACATTTTGCTTTATGAGGAGTTGACTATCTCAAATGAAAATTTAGAAATCCCGCACCCAAGAATGCATCAAAGAAGATTTTGTATGGAGCCTTTAGTCGAAATAGCTCCTAACTGGATTGTGCCAACATTTCAAAAAACAACAAGTCAGGTTTTGGCAACATGTCCAGACCTTTCCAAAATCTCTATTTTAAATGTTTAAATATAATCATATAGCCATCGAGGGAAACATTGGCGCTGGAAAAACTACATTGTCCAATTTTCTGGCGGATAAATTTAATGGAGACCTCTTATTGGAGGAGTTTGAAGAAAATGAATTTCTCAAGGATTTTTACAATGACCCTAGTTATGCTCTGCATGCTGAAGTGCAATTTGTGCTCGACAGAAGTAAACAATTATTTCAGTTTCATGCGCAACCACATCATCTGATTTTTTCAGATTATTACCCCTTAAAAAGTTTGATCTTTTCAAAAATGAACTTAACCCCAAAAGAATTTGACCTTATTAATGAATTAATAGATTCTCTTTATAAAACAATGCCAAAACCAGACATCCTTTTGTTTTTAAACAGGCCTCTTGACGAATTAAAAAAAAACATTATTGCGCGCGGGAGACTCTACGAGAAAGAAATCTCTCCAGACTATTTATTTACTTTAAGCAAGGCCTATGAAAATTTCTTACAAAATATACATGACATTCCAATATTATATATAAATGCAAACGAAATAAACCTTAAAAAACCTGACCGGTTAGAGCAATCATTTAGAGAATTGCTCTCTAGTCAGCATGTTAGTGGGATTAAGCGAATAAATTTAATGAAATAAATCTAGTTAAATACTATTAAATAAAAAGACTTAATAAGCTGTTTTTCATAAAGAAAACTAATTTTAGTTGCTTTAAACTGCACGGTTTTTGGTTATTGATGTCAATCATCCTTTTATAACTAAAAAAACTTACTTATACTTGCACATTATATAGAAAATGAAAACAAAAGTTTTAAATAAAATAACAATGAAAAAAAGCACGCTTAAAAACATCGCTCTTACCTCTATGGTTTCTACAGGGTTACTATTGGGAAGTTGTGACTTAATTAAAGACATCAATTATCAGGTGATGGAAAATCCTATGGAGATGCACGGAGATGAGGTTGATTTACAAATCAAAGCTACTTTTGTGGAAAAGGGATTAAACGCAAAAGCAATTGTAGAAGTAACGCCTACTTTC
This sequence comes from uncultured Flavobacteriales bacterium, assembly GCA_963926405.1. Taxonomy (GTDB): domain Bacteria; phylum Bacteroidota; class Bacteroidia; order Flavobacteriales_D; family Parvicellaceae; genus CALSMU01. The sequence continues at coordinate 1,660 of CAWUXI010000067.1, read as the reverse complement.
ATTTGTAAAGACGGAACCGAACTTCCTTTTGAAATGGCTGTATACCAAGGAGCAAAAGCTGCTGGAAATGGATCTGTTGTGCCCAAAGAAGGAACAACGGTTGTCTATAACTCTACACTGCCTTACAGCCCATGCATGGAAGAAGGAGAGTTAGTTGTTAAGCTTGTTGTAAAAAAAGGAAAGAAAGGAACAGTTAAAGAAGAAATGACTACTGATAAAATTGCTGATGGGACAATTATTACTCCGTATCTACTAGAATTTGATGATAAAGTAATTTTAGCAAATGACAAATTTGTAAGAACAACTGAAGAAAGTATTAAAGCAGTAATCAATTACAATAAAGGCAAATTCAATGTAAATGGTGCTGAGCTAAAAGACCAAGACATTAAAGATTTTGAAACATTTGCTACAGATGCTGCAATGAATATTCGTAGAGAAATGAAAAATATTAATGTTATGTCTTATGCTTCTCCTGAAGGAGAGGTTGACAAGAACGCTAATTTAGCGGGCGATCGTGCCACTTCTGGCTCTGAATATGTTTCTAAATTGATGACGAAGTTAAAATTTGCTCCAGGAATGGAAGAAGGTTTTATTTCTAAAACCCCTAAAGGTGAGGATTGGGATGGTTTCAAAACTGAAGTTCAAAAAACAACCCATGAAGATAAAGAGCTTATTTTAAGGGTTCTTGAAATGACTCAAGATCCTAACAAAAGAGAGCAAGACATTCGTAACATGGCTAAGACTTATAAGTTCTTGGAAAAAGATGTTTTACCGCAGCTTAGAAGATCTGGTATAACTTTAACTTACGATCAAATTGGATGGAGTGACGAAGAGTTAACTGCTCTTACCACAACCAATCCTGACACGTTAACTGTTGAAGAGGTTCTTTTTGCTGCTACATTAACGGAAGACTTAAATGAGAAACTAAGAATTTATAAAATTGCTGAGAAAAACTTTGGTGGAGATTATAGAGGGGTTAATAATGTAGGGTATGTATTATACTTGCAAAGTGATCTTGATGCTGCTGAAGTTCAATTTGAAAAAGCAAATGGAATTGAGTCTAACTCGATTTCAATAAATAATATAGGTGCAGTTACTCATGTGAAAGGAGGAAATGATAAAGCAGGACGCGAAAAAGCATTAGAATTGTTTACTGAGGCAGGAAGCGCAAACGAGACTAAGTACAACATGGGCTTATTAAAAATACAAGCTTCTGAGTATGAAGAGGCCTTAGCTAATATGGATGGACACAAAACGTTAAATGTTGCTATTGCAATGATTGTTTCTGGAGATGCTGCTGGAGCATTAGAAGTAATTGATGCTGCTGATAATAACGATTCAGCATTAGCTTATTACCTAAAAGCAATTGTTGGTGCAAGAACTAATAACTCTGACTTAGTATTTAGTAACTTAAAAACAGCGATTGAAAAGGATGTTGCATTTAAAACAAAAGCATCTAAAGATAGAGAGTTTGTAAAATACGTTTTAAATACTGACTTCAAAGCAATAATTGATTAATTGCAATAATCCGTAAATAAAAATTAACAGCCTACTGAAATATTTCAGTAGGCTTTTTTTTTGTACCTCTAATTCCTTTTTCTAAAAAATGATGTCGACAGTGGTGATAGCTTATGGACTGAATTAAACGATTCAGATCAAA
>CAWUXI010000066.1:0-27299 GCA_963926405.1 uncultured Flavobacteriales bacterium | reverse complement strand
ATCGAGGATACAAGCAGTATAACCGTTTATTATAATGGCTCGCCTCAAGGCGATCCATCTGGATGGGGAGGGTGGTATTTTCAAGGTAATTATGCCTATAATTTAGGCGTAGGTTTTGATGCTAATCCGCATAATTATGGACGAGTTTGGCATCCATGTTTTGATAATTTTATAGAGAGAGCTACTTATGATTTTTCAATCTTAACAAATGCAGGAAAAACATCCTATGCAAACGGATATATAGTAAATGATGAAATTGTTGGATTAGATTCCTTGGTTAGAACTTGGAGAATGGACTCTCCAATTCCTACCTATTTGGCTTGCATTGCGGTAGGTAATTATACACATGTCTATCAAGATTACGTGAGCAGCGTTACTGCAAATACTACACCGGTATTCTTAATTTCGGAACCGGCGGATACGAATAATTTTAAAGCTTCTTTTACGAATCTGCACGGAGCTATTGAAGCTTTTGAAGAAGGTTACGGTCCGTATCTTTGGGACAAAGTCGGTTTTCATTTAGTTCCATTTAATTCTGGCGCGATGGAACATGCAACTTCTATTGCATATCCTCGGTCCACTGCAAATGGAGCGTTAACATACGAAACCTTAATGGCCCACGAGTTAGCGCATCATTGGTGGGGTAATTTAGTAACATGCCGAACAGCGGAAGATATGTGGATTAATGAAGGCATGGCGTCTTACTCAGAGAGATTATTTTTGGAGTATTTATACGGTTATGATGCTTATTTAAATGATATAAAGTTAAATCATAAGGATGTGTTGCATCATGCGCACATAAGTGATGCTGGATATTTTGCTTTGAGTGGTGTTCCTCATCAAATTACGTATGGCGCTCATTCCTATAATAAAGGTGCAGATGTAGCGCATGCATTAAGGGGGTACCTTGGAGATTCCTTATTCTTCATCGGCTTAAAGTCTTTTTTAGCAGCTAACGTATATCAAGATGTTGATGCTACTGATTTTATGGGTCATTTAAACACAATAAATGGAATAGATGTAACCGATTTTTTTAACGATTGGATTTTTAATCCAGGGTTTCCACATTTTAGTATTGATTCTACCCTGGTTTCTGGCTCTGGAGGGATTTATACGGTTGATGTATTTGTTAAACAAAAGCTGAAATCTGCTCCTAATTTTTATTCAAATGTTCCATTAGAGATTACGTTTATGGATGATGATTGGCAGGAACACACAGCTTCTTTTATAATGAGTGGGCAATCAGATAACTTTCAATTTACAGTACCTTTTTCTCCAGTGATTTCTTACTTAAATGGGTTGGATAAAATTAGTCAAGCAGTTACAGGAGAGAATATCGTAATTACTTCTGCTGGTATTAAGGATAAATCTTATCCAATGTTCAAGGTAACAACAACAGCTGTTTCGGATTCCGCTTTTTTAAGATTGGAACATCATTGGGTGGCGCCAGATCCTTTTAAGGATAATTTAAAAAGCTATAGATATTCTCTTTCTCAAGAAAGGTACTGGAGAGTTGCTGGGTTGACAAATAATGGTCACGAAGCTTCGGGGAGAATATTTCTAGATGGTACGACTGGAAGTTCCGGAAACCTAGATAATAATTTAGTAGCGGAAGCTGGGTTTACTGAGGATAGTTTAAGAGTTTTTTATAGAGAAAGTCCTTCTGATGATTGGGATGTTGTTTCTGATTACACAGTCAATACATTAGGTTCTGCCATTAACGCTAATGCATATGTAAACATTAATAATCTTTTGTCTGGAGAGTATACATTTGGTTGGGAATATGGATATGTTGGTGTCGAAGAACAAATAGTAGGACAAGTTTTTAATATTTACCCAAATCCAGCTCAAGAGATTGTCAACGTTGACTTGTCTGGTTATGATTCAGGAGAATATACAATCGGGATATACGATATGAAAGGAAAGTTACTTAAAAATAAAATTTCTGTAGCTTCCCAAATTTTTCTAGATATCTCTGATTTATCAAATGGTCAGTATCTAGTTTCAGTGTTGAATTCTGGTAAATTTATTGGTTCTAAAGTTTTGGTGAAAAACTAAAGAGATGTTAATCCTTACTGCAAGTAGTAGGTTTCACTGAACTTATTAGGAAGTCCAGTTTTCGGCCTTTTTTGCATGCTTTTTTTGACGCAGGAAAAAAAGTTTGAACTAATATTCTTTTCCTTTATTTCGCCTTCGGACCCCGCTGAGCTGGTCGAAGTACTCAACACAAGTGAAGGAAAGGATCAGGTCTTAGCGGTGAGCGATAATAAGGGGTGAAACATGGCTAATAGCCCATTGGTAAATCGAATTAAGGCCATAAGAAAATTAGCCTACCGGATACGGTATAAGCGGGAAACTAATCTTCAGTGATGAATCCAACACTTCTTAAGTCCTTCCAGTAATTTGGGTAGGATTTAGAAACAACTTCTGGATTGGTTATTTTAAAAGAGCCTGCTACTAAACAAAGAGGAGCGAAAGCCATTGCCATCCTATGGTCATTATACGTCTCAATATTTGAAGTAGGTTTTGTAATTGTTTGCCCACCTTTTAAATAAAGTGTGTGATTTTCGATTATTTCTAGGTCAATACTAAACTTTTGCAATTCATTCTTCAGTGCTTGTAGCCTATTAGTTTCTTTAATGACAAGGGTTTCCAAACCAGATATTAGCGCTTCAATACCTAGTCCAGCGCAAGTGCAAATAATTGTCTGTGCCAAGTCGGGAGTGTTGTTGAGGTTTAATTCAACTTTGTTTAAAGGAGGAGAGTTGTCGTTAGAAATGCGAATAGAATTTTCGTTATATATTGTTTCTACGCCAAGTTGGTTAAACACATTGGCCACCTCTGAATCGCCTTGAAAACTTTGCTTTTTAAGTCCTTGAATTTCTATAGAGGAATAATTGTTTAAGCTAACTATTTGATACCAATACGACGCTGCGCTCCAATCTGATTCAATGCTTAAACTATTCGTTTTATACGGTGTTTTTTCAATAAGAATAGAACCGTTTTTCCACTTTGTTTTTGCTCCAAAATAGTGCATTATCGCAAGCGTCATGTTTATATATGGCTTGGAAATAACGCTGTCAAGAAAAGAGATTTTAGTAGCTTTTGCCATTGATGGTGCTAAAAGTAAAAGAGCTGAAATGTACTGACTACTTATGCTTCCGTCAATTTGTATATTTGACAAGTCCAGATTCGATCCTTTTATAAGCAGAGGAGGGTAGCCATCTTTCTCTAGGTAATTTATGTTTGCACCATTTTTTCTAAGGGTTTCAACCAGAATTTTAATTGGTCTTTCTTTCATTCGTTCCGATCCTGTCAAGGTCCATTCGCCAACTTGGCAACTTAAAAAAGCAACCAAAAATCTATATGTAGTTCCTGCATGATGCGCATCAAGAATATTATTGTTTTTGTAACTACCTAGTAATAATTTTAACGTGTTTGTATCATCAGAGGTTGAAAGATTGTTGATTGTAATTGTTTCATCGCAAATGGCTTGAATTATTAAGGCACGATTACTTTCACTTTTCGAAGAAACGAGTTGTATGTTACCTGTTATTTTCTTGCTATTTGGTTTTGAAATTTTCACAAATTACAGTTCTGTATAGTAAGATAAAGAATCTATAATCATTTCTTCAGAGCAGCTTTGATTATAGATGCCGTTTCCGATACTGTCTAACAAAGAAAAATTGATTTCATTTGAAATATTTTTTTTATCGTTTTGCATTAATTCTATCAAGTTTGAAAAAGTAGATTTTTTCAATTCTATTTTTGGAAATAGCTTTGAGATATTCGTTGTAATTTCTTCTAATTCTGATTTTGATAATTTGGCGATTTTTGTGCTAATATAACTTTCGCAAATAATTCCAATTGCAACTGCTTCTCCATGCAGAATTGGTGTTAGTTGGTTCATCATAAAGGTTTCAATTGCATGCCCAATGGTATGTCCGAAATTGAGGAGTCTTCTTTCCCCTTTCTCATATGGATCTCTTTTAACAACGCCGCATTTTATTTCTACAGAACCTAAAATGACTTCCTCCCAATTCAAATCATCAAAACTAATTTTTGTGCATTTACTCCAGTAGGATTTGCTTTTTACTAACCCATGTTTTAAAACTTCAGCAAAACCAGAAATCAGCTCATTTTTTGGCAACGTAGAAAGAAATTTTTGGTTATAATAAATTCCTATGGGAGAGCTGATTATTCCAATTTGATTTTTAAAATTATCTAGGTCAACTCCAGTCTTTCCCCCAATGGCAGCATCTGTCATTGCGAGGAGGGTGGTTGGGATATTTAAAAAATTAATTCCTCGTTTAAAAGTTGATGCTACAAACCCTCCTAAGTCTGTGATTACACCTCCGCCTAGATTGATAAGAAGCGCATTTTTGGGAACATTGTTGTTGCTTAGATGTTGCCACACATTATGACAAACTTCTAGGTTTTTATTTTTCTCCCCACTTTTTATTTCTATGATTTCGGCGTCCTTAATGATTGGGTGTATATCGGCAATAACAGGAATAAGCTTAACAGTGTTTTCGTCCGCCAGGATAAATGTTGATTTGGAATCAAAATTATCCAACAGTGTTTTTAGTTCCTTCTCAGTTGAGATTATTGGCGTTGCAAGTTCTGTTTTGTTCTCCGATGATAACATTCTACAAAGAAACAAAAATGCTTGGAAATTTTGCTGTGAAATGCAAGAACATTATTCTATGTTTTTTTAAACAAAGTTAGCGAAGCTTGTGCTTCTGTCAAAACGAAATAGTACTATGGTAAACGCATGAAGTTGCCTTAAAGCAACATGCAATAATCGTTTTATTTTGAATATAGGTCTTATTTTTTCTTAAACGCTTGAATTGCATTTCGCGTAAAATCAGAAAGAACCAATTTACCGCTAATAGCAGCTCTATCTGATAGCAGTTTGTCCCAATGTTCTGTTCCTTTCCAAAAAACTTGTTTAAGCATGCTCATAGCTTCTGGATTTGATGAAGCTAATTTGTTTGCGAGTGTTTCGATTGCTTCATCCATTTTGATCACATTTTCAAAAACATCTGCATATAATCCTTTTTCTCTTGCCCAATCTGCGCTATACCATTCCGTTGCATTAATTGCCATCATGCTCATTGCTGATGTCCCCACTTTTCGTTCAACCGCTGGGCCAACAACAAAAGGGCCGATACCTACAGCCAATTCACTTAATTTAACAGAGGCAAATTTAGTAGCCAAGCAAAAATCAACAGCACTCGCCATTCCAACTCCGCCACCAACAGCTTTTCCTTGAATACGTCCAATAATCAATTTTGGACATTTACGCGCGGCATTAATTACATTAGCAAAACCAGAAAAGAAAGTTTTTCCAATTTCAAGATTGTCTATTGAAATCAATTCATCAAAACTAGCTCCACCACAAAAAGCGCGCTCACCGGATGATCTTAGAATGATAACTTTTACAGAATCATTTGCTCCTGCTTCAGTAATTGTGTCTGTTAATTTCGCTAATATTTTTCCTGGTAACGAATTACTCAATGGGTGAGAAAACTCTATTGTTGCAATTCCATTTTCATTAATTGATAATTCAACATTACCTTGATTAATTGCTTCTGACATGATTTATAATTTTTATTATGCTTCGAAAGTAGTGAAATGTTCAAAATAAAAAGATTTCTTTCTTTAAATTCGCCACAGTTATCAATAACAAACTACTATGAATATCTCGGTTGAACTTACTTTAATGCCTTTAAAAGATGATTTTGAACCAACAATAAAGGACTTTATTAAAAGGTTAAGGGACTCTGAATTTAAAGTTTTAGAGAATCCTTTGAGTACTCAAGTTTATGGTGAATACGGTAATGTTATGTCATTTTTGACAAAGGAAATTAAAACTTCTTTTGAAAATGAAGAGCATATTATTGTCAATTTAAAAGTTGTAAAAAGCGACCGTAGCGATTATGAACCAACTTTTTGAAATACTATTTAGTCAGTATTCTGCATACAGTACCTTAGATGTTTTCCTTGAGTTAACGGCGGTATTTTTTGGTGTAGTTAGTGTTTTGTATGCTAAAAAAAACAATGTACTTGTTTATCCAAGCGGAATTATCAGCTCTATAATATTCGTTTACTTACTAATTAAGTGGGGTTTATTTGGAGATTTTGTAATTAATATATTTTATGTAATAATGAGTGTTTACGGATGGTATTTATGGACCAGGAAAGCCAATGGAAAAGACCTTTTGAATATTACAAGAACGAATAGTAAAGAAAAAATAATAGCAAGCATCATTTTTATAGCGGCTTTCATTTTTATTTGGATAATATATATAGCCTTTGATAAGTTTGATAATTGGACTGCATATGTGGATACTTTAACGACAGCAATTTTCTTTTCAGGGATGTGGTTGATGGCAAAACGGAAAATTGAAAACTGGATATTTTGGATAGTAGGAGATATTATTACCGTTCCGTTGTACTTTTATAAAGGGTTGACAATGTCTAGTTTTTTATACCTGATATATACTTTTATTGCTGTTGCAGGATATCTTGCTTGGCGTAAAAGTATGGAAGAGAGTAGATCACTTAAATTAGAAACGGCATGAAGAAGGTGGTAATAACGGGCCCGGAATCTTCGGGTAAAAGTACTTTAAGCAAGCATTTGTCTGAGTCGTTATTCACTCCTCATGTCAGAGAATATGCCCGAGAATATATAGCTTCATTGGATCGTGCATATAATAAAGATGATTTAACTCAAATTGCAAAAGGGCAAATGGACTTGGAAGAAGATATTATATGCCAAACCCCTTCTTATTTAATTTGTGATACCGACTTGTTAACGATTAAAATATGGAGCGAATACAAGTATGGAAGTTGTGCTCCAGAAATAATAAATTTATTAATGGCTAACCTTCCGGATTTATACTTATTGGCCTCTCCAGATTTTCCTTGGGAAGAGGACTCGCAAAGAGAGAGTCCAGATAATCGTGACGCGTTATTTCTGGTTTATAAAGCAGAGATTCTAAAATTAGATATTCCTTATGTTGTTTTAAGTGGCACTGCACCAGAGCGTTTGGAAAAAGCCATGGAAATATTTTCAAATTAGTTTAATTAAACATTGTTGCACAATATAATTCATTTAATTTTGTGTCATAATTCAAAGGGGGTGTCGTTCCGATAATTATCGGAAGGCTGAGATTATACCCATTTTCGTTTGATTGACGAAAAGAACCTGATCTAGGTAATTCTAGCGTAGGGATTGGTTATTGTAAATTAAAACATGTGTTTTTCTTACTCCCTTGTAAGACACAATTAACCTTAAATCATGAACAAGAAAATTATTTTTCTAAGTTTCTTACTGGCTACAATTTCCGGGTATTCTCAAAACCTTGACAAGCTAAAACCTACTTTTATCGGAATTTTAGATACTGTCAAAAAACAAACACTGAACGAGGTTGTCGTTAGTGCAACACGTGTTAATAGCAATTCTCCTATTGCCCATGAAAACATTACTTCTGCCGATATTGAAAAGCAAAATCATGGAGTTGATTTGCCTATTTTATTAGATCAGGCAATATCAGTGGTAACCACTTCTGATGCTGGAGGGGGAGTAGGATATACCGGTATAAGGATTAGGGGGTCCGATGCTACAAGAGTAAATGTCACTATCAATGGTATTCCGTTAAATGATGCAGAATCTCAAGGTTCATACTGGGTAGATTTACCAGATATTTCATCTTCTACAGGAAGCATTCAAATCCAAAGAGGCGTAGGTTCTTCTACAAGCGGAGCTGGCGCTTTTGGAGCAAGTATTAATTTAAATACACTCAGTGCAGATGGTTTAAAACCATTTGGAGAGATATCAAATAGCTTTGGGTCTTTTAATACGATTAAAAATACAGTCAGATTTGGAACGGGATTGCTTAAAAATAAATGGACATTCGAAGGGCGGTTATCACAATTGCAGTCAGGAGGATATATTGATAGAGCTTCATCAGATTTAAAATCATACTATTTATCAGGAGGGTATGTAGGCGAAAAAACAATGTTGAAAGCAGTTATGTTTTCTGGACATGAAAAAACCTATCAAGCTTGGTACGGAGTTCCGGTAAGGTATTTAGATAGTTCTGATACTAGATTGAGAACACATAACCCATATACATATGAAAACGAAGTAGATAATTACGATCAAACGCATTATCAATTGCATTTTGTACAGAGAACAGGAAATTACTCAAAGTTTAATATGTCCTTGCATTACACAAGGGGATTAGGGTATTATGAGCAATTTAGAACTGGAGATGCTTTATCTGAATATGGATTGGAAAGTGTTTTTACTGCGGCAGGAGATACGATTACGAATACGGATCTTATTCGGAGAAGGTGGTTGGATAACCATTTTTATGGAACTGTTTTTTCATATAACTACAATAAAAACGCATTAAACTTTACCGTTGGAGGTGGAGCTAATCAGTACATTGGAGGACATTATGGCGAAGTTATTTGGGCGCAATATGCTAGTAATGGGAAAATAAGACACCGATATTACGACGATGAAGCAACTAAAAATGACGTAAACATTTATGTTAAACTTGATTACAAGATTGGTGATAAACTGAACCTTTTGGTTGATCTACAGCAAAGAATGATTGAATATGATTTTCTTGGATTTGACAATGAATTAAATAGCGCGGGTCAATCTGTAAGTGCTTCCTTCTTTAATCCAAAAGCAGGGGTTAATTATGCATTAAATGAAAAGCATTCTTTATATGGATTTTTTGGAGTTGGTAATAAAGAGCCAAATAGAGATGATTACACGAATTCAACTCCAAATAGTCGTCCAAGTCATGAAAGTATGACAGATATTGAAATTGGTTATAAATTGAAATATAAAAAAGCCTATGCTAACATAAATATTTATTCAATGGATTATACAAATCAATTGATTCTTACAGGAGCAATTAATGATGTTGGCGCAGCTGTAAGAACAAATGTTGCTTCCTCCTACAGAAGAGGAATTGAAATAAGTGGAGGAATCTCATTGTTAAAAAATTTAGAGTGGAAAATGAACGCAACCTTTAGTGAAAATAAAATAGCTTCATTTAATGAATTTATAGATGATTGGGATACATGGGGACAAGTAGAAACGAATTATGAGAATACAGACATTGCTTTTTCCCCGAGGGTAATTGCTTCTAATCAACTAATTTTTAAGCCGGTTAACTCTGAAAAACATGGAAACATAGAATTAGCTTTAGTAACGAAATACGTTGGTGACCAATACATCGACAACACCTCAAATCCTGATAGAATGTTAGCTGCTTATTTAGTGAATGACATTCGATTACAGTATTCGGTGAAAACGAAATTATTTAAAGAAATTATTTGGAGTGCTTGGGTTAGAAATTTCACAAATACCCAATACGTTTCTAATGCTTGGGTTTATAAATTCAAATCAGCGAATTATAACCCAGTTCCGGATGATACTTTTGCGAATAAAGAAAGTGTAGATGGTCGTTATAATTTAATAGGTGCATTTCCACAAGCAGGTATAAATTTCTTTACAGGCCTTATTCTTAAGTTTTAATCTTTTAGAACTTGTAGAATAACATATAAATACGGTTCTTTGTTTCAATGAAATTTAACACCGTATTATACAATCTTAGAAGTGCAAAAAATATTGGGATGATAGCAAGGTCTCATATCTCATTTGGAGGAAATTTTTTAATCCTTGTTGGCGGCCAGGAAAGATGGAAGTTTAAAGGGGGAACTCACTCCTACACCCGGAAAATTGAAGACATGGGTAAGTTATTGATTTTTGACAAGGAAGAAGATTTTTTTGCTTGGTCAGAGAGATTAAAGATTGTTAATGTTGGAGTGGAAATTGGCGAAAATGAAGCTAGTTTAATTGATTACAATTTTCCTGATAATTGCAATTTAATTTTCGGAAATGAACGAACAGGTTTACCAAAAGAAGTGATTGAAAAGATGATAAATACGTTGACAATTCCTCAGTATGGAGAGATTGGAAGCTTGAATGTAGCTGTGGCAGCATCAATTGTTTTTTACGAAATGAAACGTGCAGATAATAGTAAATATGTGATTGAAGGGAACAAGTTTAAGTCAGTAGATTGATCACAGATACCTTTTAGCTCAATTAAATTTTCACCATAAAATGATGCTTCTTAACATCTGATAGTGTACCATTCACCCTAAACTTCTTTTATTACTGCGTCTTTTTTTGTTTTTTTACTTACTTTAATAGAACATTATGCTCATAGTAGCGTAGAAAGTGTGATTTTAGAAATAACTAAATGAAAATTAAACAACTCATATTCTTATTTATTTTCAGTTTATTGACGGTTGTTGGCTTTTCTCAGGAAGACTCTACATCGGTTATGGAGGTTCCGGACTCTACATCGGTTATGGAGGTTCCGGACTCTACGGAGGTTACAAGTGTTCCAGACTCTACATCTATTATTGAGGTTCCAGATGAAAAGGAGGATTTTGGGCCGGAGCCGCTGGAAATAGTATTTAAACCACAATTAAGTTTGGGAACAGGAATGTTTACTTTTTACGGAGATATAGGAAGTAATCACAAAGGCTATCACCCTACGGTTAGTCGAATAGGCTATGATTTAAGATTAATAAACCCAATTAATGATTATTTAGACATAAGTTTTTATGTTTTGTTTGGTCAGGTAAGTGGAAGTGAAAGAACAGCAACCCGAAACTTAAATTTCAATTCTAATATTACAACGGGTGGTTGGACTTTAAATTATAATTTTAAGCAGCTACTGAAACCAGAAAGGAATATGGATCCATATATATCTTTTGGTATAGAATCAATGGAGTTCTTGTCTAAGTCGGATATGTATGATGCGAATGGAAATTTTTATAATTACTGGTCAGATGGAACTATTAGGACCATGGCAGAAGGTTCAGTAGGATCTGAAAACGCAACTGAAATTTATCGAGACTATGTTTATGAGAGTGATATTAGAGAATTAGATTTAGATGGATTTGGAAAATATTCGGAAAGGACGTTTGCTATTCCTTTAGAAATAGGGGCGAATTTCCACGTAACTGATCGAATAAAATTTAGAGTAGGAACATCCATGCACTTTGCGTTTTCTGATTTGGTAGATGGTGTAACTGCAGAAAGCGTAGGAGGCAGACAAGGAAATAAATCAAATGATAAATTTTTATATTCTCATTTTGCTCTTTCTTTTGATCTTAATTCTGGAGGAACAGTTTCTGTTGAAGAAGATAATCCTCCAGTTTTTGATGATATGGAGAAAGCAGACTCAATTGATTCTGATGGGGATTTAATAGTTGATTTTGTTGACTTGTGCGCAAAAACACCTGCGGGGGTTCTTGTGGATAGTTTTGGATGTCCATTGGATAAAGATTTAGATGGTGTTCCTGATTATTTAGATCAAGAGAAAGAAACAAAACCCGAAGCATTAGTGAATGAAGTTGGAGTTACGTTGACTGATGCTGACTTTGAATTGGCTTACCGAATGTATAAAGATTCTATAGGTGAGTTTAGTTATTTAGACCTCACTCACGTTACTCATGGGGAAGGTTTTAGTGTTCCTGCTAATTCTAGTGGGCTAGCGAATGATAACGAAGGATTTAGTGAGATTGCTGTAGTCTTTGACTCAGATAAAGGACAATTGCCGAAAGACAGCAGGGATAAATTATTGAGCGAACCAGGTTTTTATGTAGTCGAAAGTGAAGATGGCACGCATGAGTATGTTGTAAGAGGATATGAAACCTTGGAAGAAGCTACAGTTGCAATGGATCAATTCAAGAAAGATGGCATGGAAGTGAAAGGTATTGCTAAAGTTTCGAAAGAAGAAGATTTAGAATTTGTCAGTCAAGAAGCAATAGATAAGGCAAGGGCTGAATTATTGGTGAGCACTGTTGACACGAAGGCTGATGGTACTGTTGACACGAAGGCTGATGGTACTGTTGATACGAAGGCTGATGGTACTGTTGATACGAAGGCTGATGGTACTGTTGACACGAGCACAGAGGTTACTTTTGACACGAAGGCTGATGGTACTGTTGACACGAAGGCTGATGGTGCCATTGATACGAAGGCTGATGGTACTGTTGATACGAAGGCTGATGGTACTGTTGATACGAAGGCTGATGGTACTGTTGACAATGGCATAGGAACGACTTATCGCGTTCAGATTGGAGCCTTTAGAAAAGAATTATCTACAAGTGTATTTAGTGATGCTGGGGATATAGTTTACATTGAAGGAGATGATGACTTGTTTAGATACTATTCAGGTTCTTCTAACGAAAAAAGTACAGCTGCTGGTCACAGAGTTGCATTGTTAGAGAAAGGGTATGAAGGAGCCTTTATCGTTGCTTTTAGAGATGGTAAGCGAATTAAATTATCTGAAGCGAATTTTGATGTTGTAGATACTTCTAAAGATGTAATTACTGATTCTGGAGAACCAACTGGAAGTGTGGTAAGAAGAGAGTTAATTAGATTTAGAGTTCAGGTAGGAGAATATTCTGGCGACGTTCCTACAGAAGTATTGGATTTATATCTTGCAATAGGAGATGTTACATTTCAGCGAGATCCAGAATCAGGACTAATTAAGTCTTTTTTAGGGTGGTTTGAGAGTTATGATGAAGCTGAAGAGTTTCAAGCTGAATTAGAAAGAGAAGGTTTGATCGGTAGTTTTGTTGTCGGAGACTTCAATGGAAAGATTATATCAGCGCAAGAAATACTAGAATTATTAAACGAATAAAAAGACAAAAGATGAAGAAAGGATTATTAGCAATATTTTCTCTTGCCATAATTGTTACAGCTTGTAATGATGCAACAGATGGTTCAGATAAGATAGAAGGGAAATCAGTTGCGGTTAAATTAATGGAAGAGGATAGTCTTTTAATAATAGAAGATACTGTCATGATTGATATTTCTTCTTCTTTTGCAATTGATAGTAGCGCAAGAGTAGATTATGAAAATGATTTGTCTTTAGAAATAAAAGAGATTGAAGAAGAAAAAGAGAATCCAATAAGTGAAGATTGTAAAATGTTTCTTAAAGATTATGCAGACGGAATTATTGCCTTTACAACAATAACAGAAAAGGTAGCTGCCGAACCAGAAGATATAGGGTTACAAATTCAAATGTCTTCCGCTTCTGAAGATATTAACGCTTGGGCAACCATGCCTCAAATGTTTCAATGTTCTCAAAATGAGGCTTTCCAAAAACAGATTGAAATTCTTAACGATAAACGCGATAGGTTATTAGCTATTTAATAATAAATTGTTCTTAACAAATTAGGTAAAAAGAGGTGCTTGTAAGGTGCCTCTTTTTATGTTCTATTTTATTACATTTGTGCACGTTAAAAACGCACTATGAAATACTACAATAACATTCTTGAAACAATTGGAAATACACCATTGGTGAAAATACACACAATATGCAAAGATGTGGATGCTTTAGTTCTCGCTAAAATTGAAACGGTAAACCCAGGAAACTCTGTAAAAGACAGAATGGCGCTTCAAATGATAGATGATGCTGAGGCTGATGGCAGATTGAAACCAGGAGGAACTATTATTGAAGGTACTTCAGGAAATACTGGAATGGGATTGGCTTTAGTTGCCTTGTTAAGAGGTTACAAATTGATTTGTGTTTTAAGCGATAAACAAAGTAAAGAGAAGATGGATATTTTGAGAGCTGTTGGAGCAGAAGTGCATGTCTGCCCAACTAATGTGGCTCCAGATGATCCTCGTTCTTATTATTCAGTATCCAAAAGTTTGGCAGAAACAACTCCGAATTCTTGGTATGTAAACCAATATGATAACCCATCAAATGCGAAAGCACATTATTTAAGTACTGGCCCAGAGATTTGGGAACAAACTGATGGTAAAATAACGCATTTTGTTGTTGGGGTTGGAACCGGAGGTACAATTTCGGGTGTAGGTAAATATTTAAAAGAAAAGAATCCCAACATTAAATTGTGGGGAATAGATACATATGGTTCTGTATTTAAAAAATACCACGAAACTGGAATTTTTGATGAGAATGAAATTTACCCGTATATCACAGAAGGAATTGGAGAAGATATTCTTCCTAAGAATGTTGATTTCTCAGTGATAGATAAGTTTGAAAAAGTTACCGATAAAGATGCTGCAGTATATCAGCGAAGATTAGCAAAAGAGGAAGGGATATTTGTTGGCAATTCAGCAGGGTCTGCGATTAAAGGATTATTACAATTAAAAGATGAATTAACAAAAGATGATATTGTAGTTGTCTTGTTCCACGATCATGGGAGTCGTTACGTTGGTAAAATGTTTAACGATGATTGGATGCGTGAAAGAGGCTTTTTAGACGAAGAGAAAACCTGTGCAGTTGATTTGATTAAAGACCATGCAGGGAAACATTTAGTTACTGTAACCGCAGAGAATCCGGTGTCTCAAGCTTTGCTATTAATGAACCAATATGGAATTTCTCAAATCCCGGTTGTGGAAGGAAATAAATGTGTAGGGTCATTATCTGACAATCATCTTTTCGCAAAATTATTAGACAATTCAGAATTGAAAGAAATGCCAATTAAACACGTAATGGAAGCTCCCCTGCCAGAAGTTGACGGTAAAGCTTCTATAGAGGAAGTCTCTAAATTGTTTTCCAATGGAGCAACAGCTGTTGTTGTAAATTATGATGGAGATAAAAAACATATTATCACGTATCAAGATGTAATTAGAGCAATTGCTTAATATGAAGTACCCTTCGAGTGCCTCAGGGTACTTTGAATACAAATGCAAAGCACAATTAAAATAATAGATCAAATGAAGCGGGAAGTAGTACTTCCCGCTTTTCCGTTACGGATAGTTTCACTGGTTCCTTCTCAAACTGAATTATTATTCGACTTAGGACTAGGAGAAAGGGTAGTGGGAATAACAAAGTTTTGTGTTCACCCGAAAGAATGGTTTGATATCAAACCACGTGTAGGAGGGACTAAGCGCGTAGATTTTGAGAAAATCGCTGCACTTAAACCCGATTTAATAATTGGAAATAAGGAAGAGAATTCCAAAGAAGACATTGAAGCATTAGAGAAAGACTACCCCGTATGGATGTCGGACATTTATACGTTTGAGGATGCGCTAGAAATGATATTTGAAGTTTCCGGGTTTACGAACTCCGAAGAAAAGGGAATAGAAATATTGAAGGCTATCTCTGCAGCTAAAGACGCTTTCAAGGAACCATTTGATCTTAAAAAAGCGGTTTACTTTATTTGGAATAAACCTTACATGGTAGTGGGTAAAAACACCTTTATTGATGATATACTGTATCATGCAGGATACGTAAATGTGGTAATGGCAGATCGTTATTTAGAATTAAGTATAGAGAACTTAAAAACTTTAGATACAGAAGTTGTTTTACTTTCCAGCGAGCCATTTCCATTTAAGAAAAAGCATTTAGACGCGTTAAAAAAACACCTTCCCGAAGTTGAAATAAAAATAGTGGATGGAGAAATGTTTAGCTGGTATGGCTCTAGGTTGACAAAGTCTTTTCCTTATTTTGCTTCTCTAAACACTACTTTATAAATACAGGTATTTACCTTACAGATTTGATATTGACCCTCTTCTGCGTATTTTTTGACTAATCGAATTACAGCTTTATCATTTCCCGATTCAATAATTAGTAATGCGTTTTCACCATTTTTTTGGGCCAAATTTCCTATAATTAGTCGAATCCATCCAATACGCATTACATTTAGCTTGCAAGCTTTTTAAAAACTTTGAATTAGGAGATGATGTTTCTGGGTCTAAATCATAGAGTTCAGTGCACATAGTGTATAAACTTTCTAGCATTTCTTTGCCAACGGAACCACTTTTATATACAACTACAGCGCTTATAGGGGGGCGGCCATTTTTCACTTCGCTGATGGAAATGGCCTGAATGTCCTCAGCAAATCCATCTCTATCGTCGGGGTCTTGCAGGTTATATCCAGTATCAAAATCAGCGTTCAAACGAGAATAAGTAATCGTTTTATTACGAACTGCTAAATCGATTAGTGCAGCTCTTATTTCTGGGTCAACGTATAATTCTTCCATATTGCACTATTTGTATCCGTAAATTTAGAGATTCTTAAGTTCGGTCACTAGGAACTGCTAAACCGATTAGTACAGCTCCAACCCTCTCAAAGGTTTTTAAAATGTTGCTTTGCCATCAAACAGTCAAATCACTTTTGACTGTTACTTCTAGTAAATAGAATTAACCAAATACTTTTTTCAAGAGATCTGTTACGCGGGCCATCGGATCTTGTCGGATTTTTAATTCTTCCTTGGCAATTTGAATAAACAATCCATCAATAGCTTTACCAGTTGCATATTCAACAAGATCAGGATTTACTTTTTCTACAAATGGTAATTTGTTGTAAGTATTGAAAATTGTATTCCAGTTTTGTGTGGCACCTACTTTATCTAATGAAATCTTTACGATTGGCTCAAATTTACTTATCAAAGTAGCTCTCGTTGATTTATCGAGAAACTTTGTTGCTGCATTATCATCACCACGAAGAATGCTCATTGCATCATTTATGCTCATTCCTTTAATCGCCTCGACAAAAATATCTTTTGAAGCAGTAGTAGCGTCTTCAGCAGCTCTGTTAATTGATTCAATAGTTTCGTCAACTTTTTTTCCTTGACCAATGCTACGTAACTTAGTTTCAACTTTGTTCGCCTCCTCTGGTAGTGGAATTTTTATTGAGAGATCTTTGAAAAAACCATCTGGCTTTGAAAGTTGATCCACTCCCTTTTCTATTCCCTTCGTTAAAGCTTCTTTCAATCCAGCGCCAACTTCTTCTTGACTCAATCCAGCGGAAGAAGGTTTTACTGCTTCAATCTTTTTGTCAACAGTTTTTTTGAGTTTGTCGAATTGAGCGGTTGATATGGAGACCGAAAATAGGACTATACTGCATGAAAGGTAAATTGCTTTTTTCATTTTATTTTAATTAAGTTATTTAGTTTTTTGGTCGGCAATAATTAGACCGTTAATTTGCTACTGCATTTATACCGAAAGGTAACCTTGTGAGTGAATTTAGTCGTTTAGTTATTTATCTATAATTAAGGTCGATTTTCGTTCATAAAGATATACAAATTAACTCCTAATACCTATCTGTTTTTATCTCCATGATAATTCACCCAGGAAACATCCGAATAATATTAATTGATACACACCCATTATTCACTTTTATATTATTCGGTCAATGGCTCGGCCAACTCACCAATGCATGGCTTATATAAGGCGATAATTAAAAAATGTTTCACCAAATGTAGATTCTTATCTTTGTATCGATGAAATTTGATTCAATAGTAAAATCCTATATTCAGACGCTTGACTACCAAGCAATGAGTTTGTTAGAAATTACGGATGCTATAAAAACGAATGGACATCAATTACTACTTTATCAAGTAGGTGAACTTCTCAAAGAAATTAGAAAAGAGAACAACGAAGAAATTGTTGATCATACCAAAGATTGCGGTATAAATAGAGATTCAAACCCCTGTGGTGATGCGAGTGATTATTAAGTTATCCTAGAAAGTTGAATATCAGGGATATGCTATGGAAATTTAAAGTCTGTATGGCAGGGTGCTTATTGATATTAAGTAAGCCAAAGGAGTACCTTAATTCCGGGGCAAAGTTAAAATAAGGAAGTGCTTTATTTAATCCGATTCCAAAATCAACCGCAAAATCTTTACCTGTTGGGTATAGGCTAGTGTTGGGCAATCTTTCTTCTACCGGTAATTTAATACTAGGCCCTATAAATACATAGGGATTCAGGTTGTCATTATTTTTGGTAAAGACAAGATGAGGGGCAAATTCTAGTGAAATCGGCATTACCTTGTAAAAAGTAGAATTATCCAAATCACTAAAAAGTACTTTACTTTGATTAAACGCAAGTTCTGCTTTTGTCCATAATGATATTACATCGTTAAATTTAATTGATGATAATAGACCCAATCGAAAGCTAGGTCCGTTTGAAATTTCCATATTGGTCGGAAGAGCTTTTTTTGAATGCAAATTCGCGTAATTTACTCCAAGGTTAAATCCGAATTGGACTTTCTTTTCTTCATCAGAATCATCGGATTGAGCGTAAGAGAAGATGCTGCTAAAAAGAAATAACGCGGCAATAACTACTTTTTTCATATTGATGTAAGAATGGTTAAGTAGATTTATTTTATGCAGTAGTTTTTGGTTTAGTTAGAAACGCTTTAATCTTGTTTTTATTGTTTTCGTTTTTATAAAATAAACTTTTCTCCGGTTAGCTGCTCAGAAATATCCCATAATTTTGCTGCTACTGCTTCATCATACGAATGTGGTTTTGATTTCACTTTTCCAGGTTTACCCTTCAATCCGTTAAAGCCTGTAGGACCATAATAATCTCCACTTTTCACATCAGGGCCTAGGGCAGCGTACAATGTCGGTATGGCAGCATATTTAGGCAAATGCGTAAATATTGGGAGAAGTGGCGCCATAAGTAATTGAGCAACCTTAGGAATATTCGTGAATAAGTTTGTTTTTGATACTCCTGGGTGGGAGGAAACAGCAATAACCTTGCTGCCAGCTTTTTCTAACCTTCTTTTTAGTTCGTATGCAAAAAGTAAGCAAGCCAATTTGCTTTGTCCATATGCTCCCATTTTGGAATAGCTTTTTTCTGCGTTTAAATTATCAAAATCAATTCTTCCTCTTTCATGCGCCAAACTGCTCGTAGTTGCTATTCTTGCTCCTTCAGTTTTGTTTAATAATGGGTATAGCAAATTGGTAAGTAAAAAATGACTAAAATAGTTAACACCCATTTGGCTTTCGAAACCATCTTCTGTTTTAGAAAGTGGAGGAATCATAATTCCAGCATTTTCAATTAATAAGTCTAGGCGATTGTATTTTTTAAAAAATGCTGTAGCAAAATTCCGAACAGAGTTTAAACTATTAAGATCAAGAAGCATTATTTCAATATCCGCACTATTTACCTGAGATAAGACTTCTGCTTTTGCTGATTCGGCTTTCGATTGGTTTCGGCAAGCCATTATTACTTTGATTTCTTTTTTTGCTAATCCAATTGTAATTTCTTTTCCAAGACCAGAATTGGCACCTGTTACAATCGCTATTTTTCCTTTTTGGGAAGGAATGTTCTCAAGGTTAAAACTCATAGGTTGAACGTGTGTGTTTTATGTCTAATTTATTTATGGGGGACTTCAATATTATATTCTTAATTCCCAATAACCTGCATCAATCCAATTATCAAACTTATAACCGACTTCTTTAAAATGTCCTACTTTTTCAAATCCAAATTTTTCATGTAATTTAATACTGGCTTCATTCGGTAAAGTAATACATCCCATTAACGCATGGAAATTTAATTTTTTAAGCTGATCGATTAATTCTTCATAGAGCAGTGTTCCCAATCCTTTTTTTATAGAACCATTTTTTAAATACACTGTTGTTTCTGCAGAATGTTTATATCCGTCCTTCGCTTTCCATTCGCTACCATAGGCATATCCCAATATTTCTCCATCTACTTCATATACAATCCATGGGTATTTGTTCATTGTTGTTTCAATCTTATCTTGGATTTCATCCAATAGAGCATGTTTTATGTCAAACGTTACGATTGAATGATCTACGTAATAGTTGTAAATATTCATTATTTGAAATGCGTCTTGTAAGTTTACTTTTCGAATCATTCTCGATGAATTTACTTATATTAATGAAAAGATTAGCTCAATGGATTTTACTCCTTTGTTTAGCGCCATAATAGCATTCTTGCTCAATGCGCCAAAACTCATTGCTGAAATGTTTAGCAAACTTGCAAAATAAGGTTGTTTGCAATCTGGACCTCCAATATTTATGCGAGGCTTCTCATTAATTTCGGTTTCACCTTTTTGATACATAGAATGCTCTATCCATTCATAACCAGTAATGTAAACGTCCATCTGCGTTCTAAATGGAACAGTGTCATTTGTTTTTTTTGATCGCTGATAAATGAGACTTCTATACTGTCTGTTAATTGGTCGTCCTTCCGTATCCGTTTCAACAAAATATTGCATGATCTCTGGACGAATGGCCTCTAAAACATAGTTTAACCTTCCGATTAAAGGGAAGTTTTTCTTGATGGTTTGTTTTTTTTGCAGCATATCGGTAAGTCCCATAAGAACCAAGGCCCCAATTATAGCTAAACTCCAAAGTGTAGACAACCAAAAATATGCTGCTGCTCCTATAGTGCCTAATATCATAATTGATGCTATGATAAATATTCTTCTTACAGTCATAATAAATAGAATTTTAAATAAAATTAACTTGTGAAATTACAAAACTTTACTCTTGATTACCATTAATTTTTCTCTTGTCATTTCGTGCATAGAATATTGAATACCTCCCATACCTATTCCAGATGCGTCTCTGCCTCCAAATGGCATCCAGTCCACTCTAAAAGCGGTGTGATCATTAACCATTACAGCTGTTGCATTTAACTTTTTGACACAGTCTAAAGCTATATCTAAATTTTCGGTAAACACAGCCGCTTGAAAATGTGCTTCCAAACTGTTGGCTATTTTAATTGCTTTGTCTCGGTCGGAATAAGAGTAAATACAAACTACAGGTCCAAAAATTTCTGAAGTAGAAACTTTTACGTCCATCGGTGGATTTAATAATACTGTTGGCTGATAACAAGTATTAGATATTCGCTTTCCTCCGCATAGTAATTTTGCCCCGGCTGTAATGGCTTCATTTACCCATTCTTCAACCCTGTCGACTTCTCTTGGTAATATAAGAGGGCCAACTTCAGTTGTTGGATCCATTTGGTCTCCAACAATTAGTTTGGATGCTAGTTCACTTAAACCATTAGCGACTTCATTGAAAATAGATTTGTGAACAAATACTCTTTGAACTGAAACACAAACTTGACCTGCGTGATAAAAACCTCCTTTCACCAATGAAGGAAGCATTTCAGAAATGTTTGCGTCTTTGTCAACTATTACCGGAGCAGCGCCACCATGTTCAAGAGCACAGCGTGTTCCAGGCGCTAATTTAGACCGTAAAAACCAACCCATTTTTGCAGAGCCAATAAATGAAAAATAATTTACTCTAGAGTCTGTTACTAATTGTTCTGCTAGGTCATTCTCGCATACTATGGATTGACACCAACCTTTTGGTAATCCAGCTTCAGACAGTATTTTTACAAATGCTAAACACGATAAGGGGGTGGTTAATGCAGGTTTAATAATTACCGGACAACCAGCTGCTATAGCAGTAACTACTTGATGAATTATCAAATTTAACGGGTGATTAAAAGCACTTATAGAAGATACAACGCCAATAGGTTCCCGAAAAGTAAAAGCGATTCTTCCTTCAGATGCTTTTGTTAGGCCCATAGGGATTTGTTCTCCTTTTAATTGGGCTATGTGTTCTGCTGCTATTTTAACACCATTAATCGCTCGCAAAACTTCAACTTTAGAATCGTTGAAGGGTTTCCCTCCTTCTTTTGCTGCTGTAATTGTTAACTCTTCGATTCGAGTTTTCATTATTTCTCCAGTACGCTCTAAAATGGCAATTCGTTCATGGGCAGGTATCCATTTTGACTGATCTTGAAAAAGCTCATAAGCTGTTGAAAGTGCCTGTTCGACTTCTACTTTTCCTGCAAGGGGGATTTCTTTTATTAAACTTTGGTCGTACGGTGATACTACTTTTAACATACAATTTATTATTAATTGCCTATAAGATACAAGTTTTCTCTTTTAGGGAAACGTTTATTATAGAATGATTCAGAGAGTAATCTACAGCTATTTCGATTATGTGAACGCCATCCATCTTAAGACAATTAGCAAGAAGGGTTATTCATAAAAAAATTAGTGTAAATGATTTTCTAAAGCAGAAAAATAAGGTTGGTCCGATTTTAATAGAGCAGCAGTGTTTCCTCCGTATTGTTTAGTGATGTATTCATTTTTATGAAGGAAGGATTCACATTTTTTAATGTCCTCATGAGATAAATGAAAGTGCTCGTAAATAATTCCAGTGGGTTTTATTCCTAAAGTGTTTCCTAAAAATAATTTAATGATTTCAAAGTCAAATCCTTCAGTATCTATTTGTAAGAAATCTACCTTGCTCAGATTATTCGATTGCAGCAATGTGTCTGTACTTGTAACCTGAATCTCTTCCGCAATGATTTGTTCTTCTTTGTTGGTAGGTATTGGAGTGTTGTCTATCTCAGCCCATTTTTCTACATATCCATTTTCAAATGCTTCTTCTAAAACTCCCCTATTGAAAGTTGCAAGGCCAGTTGCCCATCGAGCATTACTAAAACCAATTTTATATAAGTTTGTTTTCCCATCTGAATCACCTAAAGCAGCATTTAAAGTTTTTATGCCTTTGTCTTTGGCGTAAAGTTTTTCTAGTGTAGGAAATACATGCTTTTGAGGCTCTAAAAGGACTCCATTCCATTTGTCACGTTTTATGAATTTGTGAATAGGATCATGCGTGATTCCGTCATTTGCTCCGATTTGTACTACGTTGACTGAGTCGTGAAGTTTTGAGAATGCATCTAAAAAAGCAGATACGGATCCTTTTGAAGGAGAATAGAAATACTTATAAAAACCAATAAAAACCGGGTTGTTATTTGCACTCAGATTAAACCTGAATTTTTTATAAAATTTCTTATAAGCTTCTTTCATTGTTTTTATGCCATTTCCTTTTTGAAAATAGTCTGGGTAGGGAACGCAAATTCGAGACCTTCGGCATTAAAACGTTTTAAAATTTCAAGATTGATTTCTGTTTGCGTTTGTAATATATCTCCCTCTTTTTTAATGCGATAGATAAAAAGTATCCCTAAAGAAAAATCTCCATATGCATTGAATCCTATCGAGGCATCTTCAGTTTCTATTGCAGGATGCGCAATTACAATTTCTTTTAAAATGTCCAAAGATTGTTGCATCTGTTCAGGAGTCGTGTCATATGTCATTCCTAGATTAAGGACTACTTTTCTGGTATGCTCAGAACTAACGTTAACAACAGTATTTTCAGAGAAAGTACTGTTGTTAATAATTAACAACCGGCCTTCTAATGTGCGTACTCGAGTACTTCGCAATCCAACTTCTTCTACACTTCCATCAAAACCATTAATTTGAATTCTTTCTCCAATCTTAAATGGTTTATCTAAAAAAATCATAATACCACCAAAGATGTTTTTAACCATGTCCTGGGCAGCAAGCGCTAAGGCTAAACCTCCAATTCCGAGTCCCGCAATCATTGCTGTAATGTCAATGCCAAGGTTATCCATTCCTATAATGATTCCCATTGTCCAAATAACAGCCCTAATGCCTTTGCGCATTATTGGAAGGACTTGGTCATCAAAGTCACTTTCCGATTTTTCAGTTAATGGCACTACATATTCTTCAATAACTGCATCTAGTATTCTAGAAATCATCCAGGTAATGTCTATTACAATAGCGAAAGTTGCAAGTTTGAAAAGGAATTTTTCCATCCCTTTAATTTCACCTCCAGGCCCTGTTGGAAAGTTTAAATAAGAAATTGCCCAGTAGTAGGCAGCAATTATCACTATAAATATTACGGGTTTTTCTAGTTTGTCAACCAACAAGTCATCCAGTTGCGTTTTGGTTTTAGCCGTTAATTTTTTAATAATGGCACTGGTAAACCAATAAAGAATCTTTGCAATGATAAATCCTCCAAGAATAATTCCTAAAGCGATTGCCCATTCTAAAACTGTATTGAGGTAATATGTTTTTTCTAAAAAATTCATTTTTATGTAAAATTAGGCTGCGAATTTATAAATAAAATCTGTTAATACTTGTGGTATATAACAGGAAGTGTTGCGTTATTGTTTTGTCCTTCTATTTTTAATAAATAATAACCTGTTGCAATTCTTTTTGAATTAAGATCAATTTGAATTGTGTTATTTCCAGTTGTTAATTTTTGTGGCTCAAAACCAGCGATTAGTTTCCCTGATAAAGAATAGAGTTTGAATAAAATAGTTTCATTTTTTTTCGCGAAAATATCTAAGAATATAGTGCCACTTGAAGGGTTAGGGTAGATCTGAACACTTTGAAATAAATTATTACTTTCAATCGATGTATATCCAGCAACTACAATAGTGATGGAAGCAGTGTCGTTTGGACAGTTGCTGCTAGAAGCAATTAATGTGACAATGTATTCCCCAAGACTAGTATATTCATTCCAAGGATTAAAATCTGTAGAGATATTTCCATCTCCAAAATCCCATTGGTATGTGGAAGAATTATTCGAGCTGTTTGTGAAAGATACTATACCATTTGGTAAGTATACAGTGTCAGAGCTAGGTGAGATAATTCCAACAGGTGCTGCAACAATAGTAATTGAAATTGTTTGAGAACTGAAATCCGTTCCTCCAACTCCTGTAGCTTCTAGTCCGATTATATAACTTCCAGGGTTTGCAAAAGATATGGTTGGGTTCGCGGTGGTGTCATCTGAAATAGTACCTCCAGACGTAGTCCAAAAATAAGAAGAAGCGTTTGTAGATGTATTGGATAATAATATGTTTTCTCCTTGGCAAATTGTTGAATTCTCTAATGTGAAATTAGAAACAGGAGGATCAGGAGCCTCCAAAACATCCAGGGTGAAATAAGTCGTATCGTTGTTACAATATCCATTTATTGCTACTAAAGATATTGTATACGTTCCACTAAAAGAATATGAGTTTGACGGGGATACTATTGACGAAGTGTTGCCATCTCCAAAATCCCAAAAATAACCTATTGCGTTTGTTGATGTGTTTGTAAAAGAAACCGTGGCAAAAGGTAAAGAAACAGAAGGTGCGCTTTGCGATGCACTAGCTATTGGAGGTTGTACAATAGTTACGGGTATGATCTGGGATTCAGTACTTGTTCCACCAGGTCCTGTTGCCGTTAAATCAATGGTATAGTTACCGGATGCAGTAATTGTTAATGTTGGGTCTGATCCAGAAGGTAAAGAAAGGGTTCCTCCGTTTGTTGTCCATAAATAAGAAGTGGCATCACTAGAGTTGTTAATTAATTGGATGCTTTCACCAGTACAAATAGTTGTACTTGCAACGGTGAAAATAGCAACAGGAGGAATAGGTGCGTCAAGCACGGTAATGGAGAAAAATGCTGTATCATTTGGACATGTTCCATTTATTGAAATTAGCATTCCGTTAAATGTTCCGCTATATGTGTATGTATTAGTTGGAGTAGCAGCAGTTGATGTATTTCCATCTGCAAAGTCCCAAAAATAAGAAGTTGCATTTGAAGAAGTGTTTGAGAATGATACAGATCCAGCTGGTAAAGTTACTGAAGAAGAACTGGGTGTTGCATTAGCTATAGGCGGCACCGTAATTGAAATCGTAATTGTTTGCGAACTAATGTCGGAACCTCCTGGACCATTAACTGTTAGGTCAATTGTATAATTTCCTGAGGAAGTAAAAGATATAGAAGGATTCGAAGAAGTTTCGGATGAAAGTGTCCCGCCAGTTGTACTCCATAAATAAGATGTAGCATCTGTAGAATTATTATTAAGTTGTATCGATTCCCCTTGACAAATAGTAGTAGTAGATGTAGTAAATAATGATACTGGTGGAGTAGATGGAATAATATATTCTTGACCATCTGAAATAATTACGTTAGACTCTAACCCTGCGCCATTTAAAGCTTTTACCGAGTAATAGTAAAAGGTTCCAGCTATTAAGCTTAATCCAGTATGCGTTGCCGACGCACTGATACCGTTGTTAGTCCAGTTTACCACATCAGTTGCGCCAGAACTTGTTCCAATGGCATACCAATAATTTGTTACATTCGAATGAGAATCAACGGATGAAGACCAATTCGCAATTAGTTCAGTTCCTATATTTGTTAAATCAATATCAGTAGCAATGCCGTCATTTACAAATCCAATGCTTAGAGGTGCAGTCCAGTCAATATCTTCCAGCTTTTCATTTGTGCTAGACCAATTCTCATTAATGTCAATTACAATGGAAGCAATTCTTGCCGAAGGAATATTTGGGTTTGAATTTTGAAAACGAATTTCTGAAGAGGCATTGCCAATTGTAACTATCTCTGCACTTGATCTGCTTTTGTATACTCTTAAGTTTTCAAAGTTGCCAATGCAATTTCCTGTTCTTGGTGAAATTGAATTTCCAGAAGTTAATGGTGCTGAATCTGTCCATTGTGAGGCAATAATATCATTTAAATAAGCTTTGATTTCACCAGTAGAAGGGTCATAAGAAATTTTGAAATCATACCAAATGTTTGGATCAACAGTTATATCGTCTTCCTTCACAAGGACTACAGTATTAGCAGTTGCTTTGTATATCTGACATTTGTCTGAGTCTGCTCTCCAATAAATCAGGTATGAGTTTCCTCTTTGCGTTTGAATTGCATCATCACAGAAAAAATGCAGGCCAGCTCTTCGGTTAGTTCCGGCACCCTTTATTTGTCCTTGCCAATTATACAGATAAGTACTTGCAGCATCTTGGGTTGTGGGTATGTAAATATTTGTGTTTGCTTCGGCTTCATCAGTTTGTTGCAGATATCCAGATGTTGAGTTCCATGTGCCGGCCTGATTTGTCCAGTCAGAATGAATCGTTGTTTGATCAAATTGATCATTTAGAAATCCAAAAGTTGAATTACTTCTCCATTCTGTGCCATCGTAATCTGCAACCTGATAAAAGGATTTTGCAACATTTATATTGTCAGCGTCGGTAAACGAAGCATTAAAATTATTGGTTTGCCAGGCACCTGTTGTTGCAATACTAGTTGTTGGGGGAGTGTTGTCCGCTTGTGTAGATGTGTAGGTAATTGCCCAGCCAGGTTTTACAGTTGCACAATCAGATCGGAATTCTAGTAGTAGATCCGAACCCGTTGAGGTTATTGTTCCTGGACTAGTTGTTCCTGTATATTTCCCAATTAACGGCGCATTTGGAGTCGCACCATCATAAATAAACATATAATCCCAGTCTAGTTCAAGGTTGAACGAATTAAATGTAATGGTTACATTTGCCCCACCGGTGGGCTGGATTAGATACAAGGTCCTTTCGTCATCCGTGTAATTTCCTGTTGATCCACCACTATCATAAAGGTTTCCACTGCCAGCTGTGTAAGTTGTATAACTAGGATTGTTGTTGATTAATTTATAAAACCCTTCCCAGTCCCAATTGATTCCAGGGTCTGTATGCGATTGATTTGGATAATGTTGATGCCCTTTGATCTTTGTGCATCCTCCAAGTACATTAACTCCGGTAGAAGAATTTCCAAAAAATGTTCTTAAGGGGTTTATTCCATA
>CAWUXI010000065.1:0-34731 GCA_963926405.1 uncultured Flavobacteriales bacterium | reverse complement strand
CGACCAAACGACATCAAAGCGTCTAATCCCGCTCTTACTGTTCTGGCAGTATAAAGAACATCATCCACTAAAATAACTTTCTTGTTTTCAATGGAGAAATCCAAGTTTGTAACGCTTGGGATTAATGGATTATCCGATCTTCCAAAATCATCTCTATAAAAAGTAATATCTAAAGCCCCTGTAAGAACATCAATTCCTGTGATTTTCTTGAGTTCTTCTTGAAGTCTGTTAGCTAAATAAATTCCACGCGGTTGCAATCCAATAATAGCAGAATTGCTAAAGTCGTTGTGATTTTCAATTAATTGGTGAGAAAGCCGAGTGATAGTCAGTTGAAATTGTTGGCTATTTACAATTAAGGTCGGCTTCATTTATTGTTTAATCTCACAAATGTAATTGTAAAATATGAAATTGAATTCAAATTTTTTAAGTTTATTGAAAAGAAATCAATAACCCCAACTCTGATCCCTTATAGAATATTGATTAATCGCAAATTTAATTCGAGGAGAAATACTAGCATTCGTGGATTCTGCCGCCACAAAATAGATTCCAAATCGAAAGCGAGACCGTTGGATTTTAAACGTTCTTTCAATTCCTAAAAAGACTTCTTCATATACGTAGTTAGATTCTTTTATCCATAACGCACTCGCTCCAGCAACTACATGTATTCTTAGCTTTTTTACAAAAGGAATATAATTGATAATAGCTCCATTGAAATGATGCGCATAGTGCGCTCTAAAATGCTGGTCAGTTACTGATAATGTTGTATCTTGTATTTGCATGGACTCCATTAAAGATGCAAAAAACCATTGATCTCCTCTTGGATAAATTTCATAATCCGTGTAATACATCTTTTGTGTATTAAGATATTTACCAAACAACACTTTATAGTTAGAGGTTCCCATTGTTCCTAGTTTAAATGATTGTGAAATTTCGGCTTCGGCATAATCATAGTTTACCTCACTATTAAATAAACCGCCTATGCCCTTCTCGTAGTAAACAAAAAACTGAGGCCACTTACTCCCCAAAACAATTTTTCGATTTGGTTCTGTCATATATTTCTGAAAAGGAATAAACGTAAAACTCGTGTTTATTACGGCTTTATTATAAGCGTCAAACTCGATTGGGTTATTATCTACAAACCAATCGTCAGCTTCTGGATTAAAGTTTAAGTCCGTAATAGGAATTACACGAGCATACCTAAATCTTGCTCCCCAATATAAACCATTTACAAGCTCTCTAGAAGTCCCTATAGATAAATCCTTTTCTTGAACCCAGTTCTTTCTCTGTAAAAGGTTTGATACAGCGTCATTTTCAACAATTAAATCGTATTGATCACCTACATAAAAATCTATTCTCCCGAAATGTTTTGGATCATATCTAAATCCTAGACTGAACATACCTTTCAATTCTGGGTTTCTGATTCCAGTATTTATTTGAGCAAATGACGAAAGAGTTTTTTCGTTTTTCCACTTTTTAAACACTGAGGCATTTGGTCCCAGACGTACACCTCCTATCTCAAACGGGTCAATAGTTCCGGCTAAAGATGAAAATTGCCAATATTTTCTGTTTTTTCTATCAGAAAACCCCACTCCATCCCAAAGTAAATTCAATAAGGTAACTCTATTATAAACTGAATCAAGAGAGTCTAAATAAACTTCAGAATGTGTATATGCATATAAACTGTCTTTTACAAATTGGAATTTCTGTTCCTTTTTGGTTAATGGCTCCGGTCGTATACTTTCCCAATAAGAAGTATCTCGCTCGTATGCTTGTTCAGTTGTTACGGCTATTTCATTCTTAAAGAACTTCTTATCAAAATATGGATTAATTTGATAATCCGAATAACGAACCATCGTACTTCCTGAAAAATTTCGATTACCTGCTTTAGATTCATATTCAAAATCTTGCTTGGTTAGAGTAAGAACTGAATCATTTTCAAAACCATATTCTTGTTTGATATTAAATTCATCATAAATAATTAATCCGCCCTTACTTAAATGTAAATCTACTTTCAAAATACAAAACTGTTTGTCTAAAACCCAGATATAACCTGACCAAGCAGCATTACCCTTTTTCCTTGGAGTAACTTTAATTTTATATAACATTTGCTCATTATAGAATGTTGTTTCTATTAAGTTAAATTTATACGTTAACACAGATGTAATGTGTAAAGGTGAAATTAAGGGTTGGTCGTTAAGAACACTTACCGACATCAAGTTTGTGTAAAAATTAAATTCAGCCTCAGAAGTATTACTAAAAAAAAGGCCGTAAGTACTACCAAACTTTTTATGCGCACTTCTAACCTCTTTAATGTTATTAGGGTATTCATAATACCTAGTTAACTGTAACTCAAACATATTCATACTACCAGCAATTTCATTAATCTCCTTTTGCTTCTTACTCTCTTCTTCCGAGAACACATCTTGATTGTCTTTCTTTTGATTCTCCTTTTCAATTGACGCTTGGCTCTCTAATTTCTTTAGTCGTTTTGTTTCTTTTTCACTAATTAATTCTTTAGCCTTGATATATACCTCCGAAATAGAACTTTCATATTGCTTTCTCCATCTTTCTTTTTGTTTAACAGATGCTTGTATAATTTCGTAAGCTGGATCTCTTTTTTTTGATTCTACCAGAACTTCATTTAACTGTTCCATATCTGTTTCTAGCCAAATATTTTGAACTATATCTTGTTTATCTGGTATAATTATTTTTATCGATTTGTTGTTATAACCAGCCGCTGTAACCACAAGCTCTATAACTCCTGGGTCTGAAAATTGATAAAAATATTTTCCCCCTAAATCTGAGGTCGTTCCGCTACCTTGAAATTTGAAATAAACATTAGCATAAGGAATGGGTTGGTTTAATTCATCATACACAAAGCCTCTCAAAGCCTGGCTAAAGCAAGTTTGAGCCAACAGCATGCTTGTTAAAAAGATTATTACTCTATGAATTTTACGCAATGAAGTTAATTTTTAAAGTCGCAATTTGTTACTCGAATTAATAAAATCAATTGTTTTATCAACCACCTCTCTTAACGAGTCTGGCAGTAAACGTTCATTCCAAGGGTGTTTACTACCAAAGGTATGACTAGCTCCTGGAATAATCTCTAATTCCGCCTTAGGATTGAATGAGTGCAACATAGATGCATCCTTAACCAACACTGCTGCATCTTTATCACCATGAATAATCAGATGAGGAACACGTATATTTTTTGCAGCTTTGGAAATGGTTAGATGCATTTCATTTTTTATAAAATCTTGATAGAAAGAGAAATAGTGAGGCATTTCTTGTTTTGTCCTTCCATTTAACACTTGATAAACTCCATTTTCTTTCCACTCTTGGAGTTTTTCTCCAACAGGAAATCTTTCCTTAAAATCAGCAACTGCAGCCCAACTTATCACCATGCTTACATTTGAGTTTTCGCCACCCACCAATGTCACAATACCTCCACCTCTGCTATGGCCAATAATATATATGGGAGAACCAAACTGTTTATTCGACCAATCAATAACCGAATTTAAATCCGCTACTTCTTTACTATACGTATTATTCCCAAAGGCATCCAAATCTGGAAAGTCAATTGGATTTTCCAAAGTCCCTCCATTATGCGAGAAATTAAATTTTATAAAAGTAAAGCCATCCTGGGCAAATTCTTCTGCTACTATGTTCCATGCTCCCCAATCTTTGAAACCTTTGTAGCCATGGCAGAATATAACAATACCTTTAGATTCGACATCATTTTGATAGGTAATATCGGCTAAAATATTTTTTTCTCTTCCTGTTGATATGATTACGGTTCGTTTCATAAGAAAAAAAGTCGCACTTAAATTAATAAGTACGACTTTGTAAAATATATTACGTTTACTAACCTTCTACTATTTCAATAGATTCAATTTTATCTCCACCGGCAACAGCGTCAATAACTTCTAGTCCCTCAATAACTTTTCCAAAACACGTATGATTCCTATCTAAATGAGAAGTATTATTACGCGAATGACAAATGAAAAATTGAGAGCCTCCAGTATTTCTTCCAGCGTGCGCCATTGAAAGGACGCCTTTGTCGTGAAATTGATTACCTCCTGCTAATTCACAGTCAATGCTGTAACCTGGTCCACCTGCACCTGTTCCATCTGGACAACCACCCTGAATAACAAAATCAGGTAATACCCTGTGAAATGTTAAACCATTGTAAAATCCTTTTTCAATTAAAGAGATAAAATTCTCTACTGTTTTTGGAGCATCATTGTGGTAAAACTCCACTTTCATATCTCCTTTAGCTGTATGTATAATCGCGTTTTTCATTGTATTTTTTTATTTATTTTCTTCTTGTCTTTGTTTAAAATCTTCAACAATTACTTCAGCCTTTTCCGTTTCAGATTGACTTATGTACAATTCTACCGAAGTATCTGTTCCTCCAATAAAACCAGCAGATGCTCCCGTTTGTCTTCCATTTTTAATAATAGGATAAATACCAATGACTTCTAATTCTGTTTTCAATAAATTAACTGTAACAGCACCTCCTACAAATACTTTTATTATATCATCCATAATTTATCTTATTTACCTATTATGTTAATCGTATTTGTTAAATATTCAACTTTATCACCAACTCTTATTTTCTTTCTTCTTTGTATTTCAACTGCACCATTTACCTTTACATTTCCCTCATCTACTCGTATCATGGCTTCACCTCCAGTACCTACAAGTCCGGTTGCCTTGAGCAACTGATTAAGTTGGATATATTCCTGGTTTTCTAATTTAAAATCTTCCATTTTATCGCACTAATTTTTTGTACTTCACCCTTGTTGGAACTACATCCCCACCTAACCTTTTCTTTCTGTTTTCTTCATATTCACTGTAAGAACCTTCGAAGTAATATACGGATGAATCACCTTCAAAAGCTAATATATGCGTACAAATCCTATCTAAAAACCATCTATCGTGAGAAATAACCACTGCGCAACCTGCAAAATTCTCAATACCTTCTTCAAGAGCTCTTAACGTATTAATATCAATGTCGTTAGTTGGCTCATCAAGAAGTAAAACATTCGCTTCTGTTTTTAATGTCATTGCTAAATGCAATCGATTTCTTTCACCCCCTGAAAGCACACCAACCTTCTTTTGTTGATCAGATCCACTAAAATTAAACCGACTAACATAAGCACGTGAATTAATTGTTTTTCCTCCAACCTCTATTACTTCGTTTCCTCCGCTAATTACATCATAAACAGAACTTTTTGGATCCAAAGCAGCATGTTGTTGATCTACATATCCAATTTTAACCGTAGAGCCAACTTTAAACTCTCCTTTATTCGGAGTCTCCTCACCCATTATCATTCTAAATAACGTTGTTTTACCGGCCCCGTTTGGTCCAATAATACCAACAATTCCTGCTGGCGGTAATTTAAAATTCAAACTTTCATATAACAATCTATCATCATAACCTTTTGCAACATCAATTGCTTCAATCACTTCGCTACCAAGTCTTGGCCCATTTGGAATCGGAATCTCAATCCTCGCTTCCTTGTCTTTTATATCTTCACTAAGCATTGCCTCATAATTATTCAAACGAGCCTTACCTTTACTTTGACGTCCTTTCGCTCCTTTTCGGGACCATTCTAACTCCCGTTTCAATGCTTTCTGATGCTTACTCTCTTGTTTTTCCTCTTTTGCTAATCTATCAGACTTTTGCTCTAACCAAGATGAGTAATTTCCTTTATATGGAATTCCTTGACCTCTATCTAATTCTAAAATCCAACCTGCAACATTATCTAAAAAGTACCTATCGTGCGTTACCGCTATAACAGTACCTTTATATTGACTTAAATGCTGCTCTAACCAATGAACTGATTCTGCATCTAAATGATTAGTTGGCTCATCCAGTAGCAAAATGTCCGGCTCTTGTAAGAGCAATCTGCATAAAGCTACACGTCTTTTTTCACCACCTGAAAGGTTTGTAATTGGAGAATCACCATCTGGCGTTCTTAAGGCGTCCATCGCTAAATCTAATTTGGAATCTAAATCCCAAGCATTTAATTGATCAATTCTATCTTGCACTTTAGCTTGCTTCTCAATTAGCGCATTCATTTTATCAGGATCGTTCATGATTTCTTCATCCATGAAACCATTATTTATCTCCTCGTATTCTGCTAAAACATCAACTGTTTCCTGCACACCTTCTTGAACAATCTCTTTAACAGTTTTACTCTCATCTAGTTTAGGTTCTTGCGGTAAATAACCGATACTGTATCCGTCTGAGAACACAACATCGCCTTGGTATTTATCATCCAAACCAGCTATAATCCGCATAACAGTTGATTTACCTGAACCGTTTAAACCTAAAATACCAATTTTAGCTCCATAATAAAATGAAAGGTATATATTTTTTAAAATCTGTTTCCCCTCCGGTGTTTGTTTACCAACATTCACCATTGAAAATATTATCTTCTTATCGTCTGCCATTTTTTATTTTTTATTTTAATCATTTTTCAGGGGCAGTATTAAACCGCATGAAACACATTTTCCTCTTTAATTTCAACAACTAAGCAATTAAAGGAAAATCTATAACAGGCATCTTCCTTAACGAAACTAATAATTCTAACAAATTTACCGCTTTTACTTAAAACCTTCATGTTTAAAAGGGATAAATGTTAATTTCTTGGCTAAGAAAACATTTAATTGTTGACAATTAATTCGTTTATCTGAAATAATTACGTTATATTATGGGTAGTATTGTATGCTAATCAATTTTTAACTTTTTTAAAAAAACTACCCCATTATGAGTGCTAAAACATATATTGTTCCTCACGATTTTTCAAATGTAGCAGACTCTGCTGCATTTCATGCCTTAAAAATGGCTAGACAGACTGGAGCTTCAATCATATTACTTCATATTGTGAAGAATAAAAATGACATTCCTTCAGCTTCGGAAAATTTCAGAGCTGCTATTCAAAGACTAAACTTAAAAGTTGGGGATCCAAAGGTGAAAGCTACAGTTAAAATTGGTAATATTTTTGAGGACATTGCAAAGACAGCTCTAGAGAACAATTCTCGCCTAATCATCATGGGTACCCATGGTGCAAAAGGAATGCAGAAAGTATTTGGAAGTTTTGCTTTGAAAGTTATTACGAGTTGTACAGTTCCCTTTATGATCGTTCAAGAAAATATTAAACCAGGTAATATAACTAAAATTGTGGCTCCGATAAATTTATCAAAAGAGAGTTTACAAATAATTGGAGCAGTTTCTAATTTAGCAATGGCCTTCAATGCTGAAATACATGTTCTTGGGACTAAATTCACGGATCAGATTCAGATAAGTAAAATGAAAAATAGAATTCAAGTTGTTCGTAATGAATTTACAATGAAGAAAGTGCGATCTACTTTCCAATTAATGGATAACTCAAAATCATTTACGAAACATGTATTAGATTATTCTAATGAAATTGATGCTGACATGATTGCAATTGCTCATTATTCTGAAAAAATAATAGCACAATTAGACAACTTTACTCAAAATATTATTACAAATAAAAAGCAAACACCTGTATTAATTATAAAGGGTATTGAAGCGTCAGTAGGTTCTTTCTAGAATCTATCATTGCTTTAATTTTATTATACAAATACTCCTGTCGCTGTGTAAGTTTTACTTGTAATTGCCTTTTAATGCGACTCTTGTGTTTTTAATATAACAGGATTTTTATACCTTAACACAATGAAATTTGTTTCAATTATCTCACTATTATTATACATCAACATAAATGCACAAGCACCACCTACCCAACCCTTAATGGGGCCTGGAGGCTCCGATTACACGCATGGAGGTGTTATTCAAACCAATTCCACAAGCCTGTTTACCGGAGACGGATACTGGTTATTTGAACCAGACCAACCTAAACCGGATTCAGCAGACGTTGTTATATTTAACCATGGTTGGGGGGTATACAATCCTGGGCCTTATGGACAGTGGATTGAGCACCTTGTTAGAAAGGGAAATATTGTGATTTTTCCAAAATACCAGCAAAATGATGGCACCTTCTTTTCAATCTATACTGCTGATGCTGCCACAGGAATTATAGATGCTTTTGATGCACTACAAACAAATATCAACAGCGTAAAACCACGGATGAACCATATTGCAATGATTGGACATTCCTTTGGTGGCGTGATAACAGCAAATTTAGCCATTGAATACAGCTCTTACGGGGTTCCTAAACCCGATTGCTTTATGTTATGTGAGCCTGGACCCGGTTCCTCTACCGGTCATTTATCTACCTATTCCAATATGGACACCGGTTATAAATCACTGATCGTAGTTGGTGATGATGACATCATCGTAGGAAATACTTTTGGTAAAATGATTTTTGATTCTACTAATATTCCTTCCGTTCAAAAGAATTATATTATTCAGTACGCCGATACACCTCCTTCTATTGAAGCAACACACAATGAACCTTTGGCTGCAAATAACGCTTACGACGGAGGAACAATTGCCACTGTTATTGCAGCTGCTTATGCAACAAGTAAAATAGATGCAGTAGA
Source organism: uncultured Flavobacteriales bacterium (assembly GCA_963926405.1). Taxonomy (GTDB): domain Bacteria; phylum Bacteroidota; class Bacteroidia; order Flavobacteriales_D; family Parvicellaceae; genus CALSMU01. The sequence goes on along the minus strand of CAWUXI010000065.1, from coordinate 26,193 downwards.
CTTTTATTGCTACTGGAAATTAGCAGATGCGCTATTATCATGTACGTTTTACGGCACTGATTGTGAATACGCTTTTGGCGACACTCCGGAACAAAGGTTTATGGGAAATTGGAGTGATGGCGCTCCTGTAACTGAACTTGAAGTATTTCCACCAAACCTAATTACCGGAATTGAGGAATCTGTTGCTCCAATAATGTCTTTTTACCCAAATCCAGCAGGCTCTATTATTAATTTCGAAAAAGAAGTAGCTGAGTTAAGTTTATTAAATTTAGAAGGAAAGGTTGTTTTGGCTGTTGAAAATATTCAACAAATAAATATTAGTAATCTAGCTAGTGGTGTTTACATCTTAAAAATTGAAAACACTTTTCAGAAACTGATTATTCAATAAAGCTTTGAATTGCCAAATCGTAAGAATATAGGCCTAATCCTGCGATTACTCCTTTGCAATTTTTTGCCATTAACGATACATGCCGATATTCCTCACGTGCATAAACATTACTTATATGAACTTCAATGACGGGCGTTTGAATAGCTTCTACTGCATCCGCTATTGCTACTGAAGTATGCGTATATCCTCCAGCATTAAAGATAACACCGTCGTAAGTAAAACCTACTTCATGCAGTTTATTAATTAATTCTCCTTCAGTATTACTTTGATAAAACTCAAAGTCTATTTTAGGAAATTTAGCCTTTACTTTCAAATAATAAGAATCAAAAGTCTCGGCACCATAAACAGAAATATCTCTAGTTCCTAGCAAGTTTAAATTAGGGCCGTTTAAAATTAACAACTTCATTTCTCTATTTTACATATTCCTTTTTACGAACCAAAGCATAATGCTCGTTATCTAACTCTAAATAACCATGTTCATAAACAAAGAAGTAAGTCTTACCTTGGTTGGTTTTATAAATATTTGTGTAATAGTAGAAATTAAACCCATCCAACAACAATTCTTCTTTCGTTGTCTTAGATTTCTCTTTAGGGTTTAACTTTTCTAAAATTCTTCTATTCTTTCTAAGGATTGTATTTACTTTTCGCACATACTCATTAGAGTCTCTATTTTCTCTATTGTTATATATGTTACGGCATTGATCGTTGCAAAACTTTTTATCGATTCGCCCCATCAATTCTGCTTCACATTCCAAACATTTAGTCACCTCCATTCATAAAGAATTTAAATCAAATATAGGTAAGTTAAAGGGAAATAAAAAGAATCGAATTTACTCAATAACCACGAAAATATTCTTCGCGTCGCTTAATCGTAAACTTAATGTATAGTCAGACACTCTAATTGCTATCGGATCACCAAAGGGTGAAATTGCATCAACTCGCACTCTTTCTCCTGGGATACAACCCATTTCCATTAACTTTAGAGACAAGCTACTATCTTTAATCTTATTAATGATAGCCTTATCACCTTTTAAAAGATTTGATAACGGTTGTAATTTCATGAGCGCAAGATAAGGAAACCTATAAAATGCTACAATACCATAAATGAGGTATATTAAGAGCAACGTTTAGCTTGATTCGTTTTGAGGGCTGAACAAGAATTTATTTGGACAAACCAAATTTGACTTGACAGCAAACATTACAATACCAGCAGTATTGTTTACTCCAAGCTTTTTCATAATGTTTTTACGATGGGTATTTACCGTATGATTACTAATGTATAGTACAACTGATATTTGTGCGTTTGTATATCCTTCTGCAATCAATTTTATTATCTCTAACTCTCTTTCAGAAAGAGAAATAGGTTCGCAAGACAAAGCATCAAATTCAACATCTTTGACATTAATTTTCTCCCCTCTCATCAATTCTACCAACTCACCGCAAAAGAATTTCTCTCCTTTTGCTGTAGCGAGAACAGAATCAGTTATTTCTTTAGTAGAACAATCTTTTTTAATATGACTATCTATGCCAATTTTCATAGCAGATATTATCGTTTTTCCAGAGCTGTAAGATGTAATACCAATAAACTTAGCCCTTAAGCTTTTTAACCCAATTTTTGGAATAATATCAATGGAAAAATCTTTCGACCCATAATCAATTAGAACAACATCAGGATTTAGTTCTTCTACTTTCACCATAAGCTCTTGAGAAGATTTAGCCTCTCCCAAAACTTCAACATCTTTTGAGTTTTTAAACATCGCTTTTAACCCTAAACGAGCCAAATCACTTCCATCTGCTATAAGTATTTTAACTTTCAATATTTTGTAATTTATTCTACACAAAGGTACACTTCCTTTTCTAATACAGGGTTCTAAAAGTTAATTCGCATCAAAACATTCATAACTTTTGAAAGTTTATGAAAAAACTTGAAGATGCATTTTCATAATAAAATCAAATTTAAAGATGTATTTTCGATACTATGAAAACTCCTTTGCTGCAAGTCTAAGAAACAATCAGACAAAATTGTTTCTTTGCAAAACATCAGTATTACGAAGGAATACCGATCGAATCTTACTGAAGATTCTTCTTTTTTGAAAACGACAAATTTTAAGATTCATCCTTAATAAATGCGTAAATTATCTTCAAAACAAATGTAAATTGCAACGATGTACGGAAAAGAGGAAGCATACGAATTACGAAAATTATTCTGGACTAGCTTTGGAAAATTTATGAAACGGCATAAGTCTGCAGACTTTAGCAAAGTAAATTGGATGAATTATAAAACTGGAGCTAAAGATTTGTATTTCAGATTAGAAGCAGATAAAAAAACTGCTAAAATTTGCATTGATCTTCAAATGGAAGATTCCGGAATTCGTGAAATATATTACGCTCAGTTTAAGGAAGTAAAAGGTGTTTTCCATAATTTGACAGGAATTGAATGGGATTGGAATGAACACTTCACCAATGAGTATAAGGTCACCCTATGTCGATTATCAATTAGCATAGACAAAGTAAATATGTACAACAAAGATAACTGGCAAACTATTTTCGAGTTTTACGAAAAGCACCTCATCGGAATGGATGAGTTCTGGGTAGAATTCAAAGACTTATTTAAACAATTAGAGTAAAAACGCGCTTCTCGTTCGCAATCTATTTTTCTCATTAGAGATTGAGAATACAGGAACAGAGAACATAGAATGAATTAACTATGACAAAACTAAAAAAAGGAGATAAAATACCAAGCTTCATTTTATCAGATCAACGTGGAAACTTGTTTAATATTGACACTATAATAGGTAAAAAGAATTTGGTTATTTATTTCTACCCAAGAAATGAAACGAAAGTCTGCACTGCGCAAGCTTGTTCCTTTAGAGATGCCTATCAAGACTTTAAAGACTTAGGTTGCGAAGTAATTGGAATTAGTTCAGATGATGTTAAAAGTCATGTCAGTTTTGCTGAAAATCATAGTTTACCATTTATATTATTGAGTGACGGAAATAAAAAAGTTAGAAAATTATTTGGTGTATCAAATGATTTACTAATAATTCCAGGTCGTACAACTTTTGTTATCAATAAAGAAGGTGTCATTATTCATGTTTTTAGCGACCAACTTTCTGCAGGTAAACACGTCAAAGAATCGCTGCTTGCTTTAGCACAGTAATTGCTATATTTGAATATATGGATAGGAGAAACTTTATATTTAAGACTGGTTTAGCAGCAGCTAGTATTCCACTTTTGAGTAGCTTTATTAAAACTACTGAATCAACTCCTTTTTTATTTCAAAACCTTACTCTACCCAAAGCGTTAAAAAAAGGAGACACCATTGGTGTAATTGCACCAGGAGGAGCCGTCTTCACTGCAAGCTCAATTGAAAACTGTAAAATAAAACTGGCTTCGGTTGGCTTGAAAATGGTCCCTGGCAAAACGCTTTCAACGCAACATGGTTATTTATCGGACACCGATGAAAACCGGGCTAAAGAAATCATGGACATGTTTAGAAATCCGAACATTAATGGCGTCTTGGCAATGCGTGGAGGTTCTGGATGCGCTAGAGTGCTGCCCTTATTAGATTACGATATTATAAAAGAAAACCCCAAAGCATTTATTGGAATGAGCGATATCACTGCTTTATTAACCGCATTTTACACAAAAGCAGAAATGACTTCTTTCCATGGTCCTGTCGGATACTCCACTTGGACTGATTTCACCAAGAAGTACTTTACAGAAACGCTCTTTGATAAAGAAGAAACTGAAATGCTAGCGCCTGCTCAAAGTGATTTTTACACAATAAGTAAAGGTGTTTCCCAAGGGGAGTTAATTGGTGGCAACCTAACCGTATTTAGTCAATTAATTGGTACTCCTTACCTACCCGACATGAACGGAAAGCTTCTATTCTTGGAAGACATCAACGAAGAACCTTATAAAATTGATAGAATGCTGGTGCAGTTAAAGTTAGCTGGGATTCTTTCTCAAGTAAACGGAATTATACTAGGAGAATGTAGGAAATGTGATCCAGAAGAACCAGAAAAATCATTGACTTTAAAACAAGTCTTCCAGGATCATCTTTCAAACTTAAATATTCCTGTTTTTTATGGCGCAAAATTTGGCCATATAAAAGATAAATGGACTTTACCTTTAGGAATTAGAGCAGAAATGAATGCGAATATTGGATCTTTAAAACTGCTAGAACCTGCTGTTGTTTAAAGGTATAAACTTATAACTACCAGCGGCACATAGCATTGCGCCGCTGGTTAGATTTTATTATTTTGCCATTGCTACTCCTCCATCTTTTACAACTTCAACCCAAAACCCAGGAGTTCTTGCATTAACCGTATTATCATACATCGCCTCACTCTCTATAGTCGGAAGATAAAATTTACCTAAGTAAGTCGCGTTTAACTGTACCTTAAAGACTTTCGAAGTACCTTTAGCAACTCCAAAATAAGTATACACTCTATCATCTCTTATGTCTTGATAATCAAAATTACTGCTTGTAACTGCGCTTGTAAATTCGTCCATTCGCGTGTTGTGAATTTCCCATCCTGAAGGAAATATTTCATTTAAGGTCATTTCTTTCAATGTCCCCCGCGTTCCTGGATTAGATATTTTTACCTCTGCAATAAAATCAGTGCCTTGTATTATCCTTCTAGGATCAATAGACTTTCCAGTCATATCAACATAACTAACGTTGATTGATAGATTACTTGACGAACTACTTTGATCTCCAATTACAGGGGTTCCCTCCACTACAAGCTTAGCATAAAGCAATCCTTTACCCGTATTTTTGATATTTAGTCCGCTTTCAGTTCCTTTCACACTCAACGTTGACTTGTAGATTGCTACTTGAGTTGACTTAGAGATGGAGGAACCGCCATTTATGTTATAAGTAAAGCGCATTGTTTTATCAGAACTTGAAGAGCCTAAGTATTTACTCATTGACAACAAACAATAAGCGGTTGTCTGCGTACTCATCCATTGACTTGAATTCATTTCTTCTGCCAACTTCTTAGCAAGTGCACCTGATTTAGAACGGCTCTTCATTAAAATCATCGTTTCTAAAATCATCGCTTCATCTCTGAGGTCAGAGCCATATGTATAAGATAACTCCTTATAATTAGGAACATCTGAAGTAAGGTTATTTACGAGCTTTTCAGCAGCTTCAGTTTGCCCAATTAATTGATAAGCAGCGGCTAGTCTCCATTTAGCAGTTAAACTTAGGTTATTTGATTCTCTAAGCCTATTCATAGCTCCTATTTCTGGTGACTTAGCCAACGCTAAAGTGTAAAGTCGATAAGCTTGCGTCAAATCATTATAATGTGCTGCTCCATGAAAATTAGAAACACCATCTGAAGACCGATAGTTTGTAGCCATTTTTCTTTGGTACTTTACCCATCTTTTCTTCATGTTGTGTGGCAACGTAAACCCCTTTACTTCAGCTTCAAGAATAAAATGCCCACCATAATTCGTCCCCCATTCATTATCTTCCGTTTGTCCTGGCCAATAAGCAAAGCCACCTTCAGATGTTTGGAATAACTTTAACCGATCAATACCTGCTTTAATATTCTGGTTAATTTGAATCTTATAATCATTGTTCAAATCCATCACTTTATCCAAAGCTAATTGAGGGAACACAGATGATGTAGTTTGCTCAATACACCCATGAGGGTATTGAATTAAATACTTCAATCGCTGATCCAAATTAAGAGGAGGAAACGAACTAACCTCAATTGTAGCTAAATTAGTTCCCTGTATACCTTTAAAGGCGAACTGTGGATTCCATGATTCTCCAGGATCAACAACCCCTTCATAAATGTCGGATACGGAAGGATTGGGTGTTCGGACATCCAGTTCGATTTCGTGTTTTGCCCTTTCATTACCACTTATTGCAATAATTTTTACTTTTGCAATCCCAATAGATTCTAATACTTCAAGTTCAAAATTCACAACTTCATCACCAGGATTAGCAAATGAAATTGATTTTGTACATGACCCCAAAACTTTCACTTTATCATTTGTTTCTATTGTAAGCGTAACGTTCTTAACCTGTTTTTCCATTGCAAAAACATTTACCGGTAAAAACACTCTTTCAGTTGGCCCTAACACTCTTGGTAAAGTCCCTAAAACCATTAATGGACTTCTCACAGGAACTGTCTTTTCTGAATTCCCGTATTTCCCATCTTGACCAGCAACCACCATTACACGGACCGAGCCAACATAATTAGGTACATCTATTTTATGCGTTATTTGACCACCAGCTTTTACGTGAAATGGCCCAATAAATCTAACCATTGGCTCAAATCTATGTGCTTTTGTCGGTTTCTTTGTTTCTGCTGATCCATCTCCACCAATTGCTAATAGTTTATCCATTTCTGTTCCAAATGCTCCCATTACGTCATCGTACATATCCCATGATTTTACTCCTAAGGCTTCTCTTGCATAAAAATAATCCCACGGACGAGGGGTTTTAAACCCTGTGAGATCTAACAACCCATCATCTACAATTGCTAAAGTGTAAGTCATCTCCTTTCCCTCTTTTTCACTGACAGTAATATTTGCTAAAGTTTCAGGGCGCAATACATCTTCCATTTTAATTATTGGATTAAAATGTGAATTCGGGTCTTCAACAATTATTGGTGCTACTCCGTACAGACGAATTGGCATATCATTCTCTGTTGAATTATGCGGCTGCAATAATGTCACATGAACATATACATTAGGAGCCATCTCAGTAGTTGTTTTAAACGCATAATTAGTCTCTCCTTTTTCTGTATCAATTAAGAACTTCTCAATAACTTTTGTTCCTGACTCTAAAGCCACAATTGCTTTTCCTTTTTCTGCAGAAGGGAATGACAGCTTAACCGTTTCTCCAGCGGAATAAGTCTCCTTATCCGTTGAAAATGCTAACATTGTTGCATTTTCAGAGTTGGTTCTTTCAGTTCTAGCCCAATAAGGCCAATCTACATAGAATACTTTCCCTGTTGTATGCCCACTTACAGGATCAGTAATTTGAACTACATACCTACCCCATTCAGGTCGGTTGACTCTGAAATTAAATTGTCCTTTTCCTTTAGCAGTACTAATTTTGTTCGTGTAAACTGGAATTGTACTGGATTTAGCCAGATAACTTGCCAAATTATTATCATAACTATCCCACCACCAACGCCATTGAATTTTATAAACCTTTACATCTAAGTTACTTCTTGAGATAGGCTCTCCATTGGCATCAACAGTTGCAATATCGATAGTATGGTCTTCATCTGTGACCAGAGTCCCTCTGTAAAGATTTCCTTCTGGAACATCTACACCAACATAACTTTTATATGGAGAATAAGGGATTGAATAGCGATCAATACTAAAACCTCCACCTTCTTCAAATACTTTTGTTACGAAATTAGCTGTTAACATTCCTGGAGCAGAATTTCCGATATAAATATCTGGATTAACAGATGCTTCTCCATTTTCATCAACAAAAGCTTCAAAAACAGTTTGTTCTTCCGTGTTGTAATTTTTTAAAGGGTCATCAAAAACAAATCTCTCATACTTATTAAATGTTGTTCGCTTTGAATTAACCGTTAAATCAATTTTTGCTTTAAGATTTCTTGCAATTGCTCCATGCAACCATTTCACGCTAATAGTACCTTTGTTTGATTCGTCGAGTTGAGACAACTTATCTTTTCCAAAATCAAGGTATATTTTTAAACGATTTGGTTTAACTGTTTCAACTTTTAAGTTTTTAGTGAAAATTCTATTTCCAACCTTAACACGAGCTGAGTAATTACCCGTGACATCTTCCATTGCTGTTGCTGTCCTAAAATCAAATAATCCGTTTACATTTTTAGAAGTTACTTTCTTTTCCACTAACTGACCTTGCGGATTATATAGTTCAAATGTTACTGGATGTTTTACTGGAAGAATATTGTTTTTGTCTTCGAGCATAAAAGAAACATAAATAGAGTCCCCTGGTCTCCATACTCCTCTCTCTGCATATATAAAACCTTTAATTCCTTTCTGAACAGTTGCTCCTGCCACATCAAACTTACTCATGGAAAGTGCTTCTCCATCTCTTAGTTTCAAATATCCTCTTTGGTTACCATACTTAGCAACTACAACAAAAGGTTTTTTATTTAGCTTTATAGAAGCCATTCCTTTTTCATCAGAAACAGTAGTTCCCAATAATTGCTGTTGGTAATCGTAAAATTCAATTGTAGAACCAGAGATAGGGTCGGTAGAAAGTATATTGTTTAAGAAAATATGCATTGTTTTGTCGCCTCCTGCTTTTGCTACAATGCCTACATCTGAAGCCAACACATTTGCTTTAAGAGACCTATTTCTATAGTAAGAAGCGTTACAAGGATTCTCTCTTTCTTTATAATCATAATCCTCATCATAATCCCAATAGTCGTAGTCGTACCAGTAATCATAAGATTCCCAGCCGTTTTCATTCCAATCTTTCTCTTGCGAAACTTCTATTTCTTCAAGGTTTTCATCCGTTTTCTGTCCTTCGCAACCATAAGCACTATATGCTTGTTTGAATCGTAATTCAATTTGATAAATTGCCCCAGGATCAACTGAGCACATTTCACTTAAATCAAGCTGAAACCTATTCCATTCATGTAAGTTAACTTTTGACATTTGATTCAAATCAATTCTTTTACGCATAACTTCATTCGAAACGCGCTTTAACTGATAACTTCCATCCAAATTATTTACTTGCAAAAATTGCAATACATTCTTTTGGTAAATTTTAGTTATATATACATCAACTGCTCTAAGGTTTACAGCTTCAAAGGGAAATAGCAACCCTTCCTTAGTATTTGGAATAATTACTCCACCTCCAACCAATCGAACATCAGGTTTGATTCCCTCAAAAACCAATTCAATAGCATCACCTTCGATCATCTTATAATCATTACTGTTTTTTACTCCTGGGTCGACTGTTACTGTTTTATTTCCAGCCACCCTATTTGGTAAATAAACATTTACATTATGTCCCTCAACTGAAAAACGAAGATTACTTAAATCTTCTATCGTAATTATTCCATTCAAGACTTGATCCGTTTTTAATGGATCCGAAAAATGAATCCGCACATACTGCTCAGGTTCATGAATGACATCCATTTTTGTTACTTTAAAATCTCCCAATGCTGGAATTTCAACTACTTCATCAAAACTTTCATCGACATCCATAGCAGTTCCATTATAAACAAGCTTTACAGATGACTGTTTATTCTTACGTAATATTCCATTTACAACAAACCGATGCACTAAACCATCAATATGAATCCAAGAGATCGCTAATTCTTTACCATTCTGGTAAGCTTGTAAAGTCTTTTCAACACTTAAAGAATCTGCTAAATCTGCTGTTACTAGCCTCCCTTCTAGTTTTTGGTTTTTAAAATCACTAAGATCTGTGGTTGAAAGGCCATCAACATAAACCATGAAATTTTGTTTTACTGTTGAAAAATTAAATGAGAATACTTCTAATTCATCGGAAATATCTATAAGAGCCGAAAGTCTAAAATTAACTTCGTATTGTTGACCGGACGCTAATAATTCATCCGGCCTAAACTCAATTGTATTGGAATTAACCCACCAGGCTTCACCAGATATTGAAGGATTAAAATCAAATAAATCAGTTTCAATCGGAGCTTCGTAATTTATCTCTCCATCATAATCTTCTGTGAGTTGAATTTGAATTGTAGATTCTTTAGATATCAAACCTGAAGTGTAAGCTCCTATATAAGATGCAAATTCAGAATTTACTCTCATTTTTTTCTGAACCTGCTCAGAACAACCTTGAATAAGGAACAATAGAAAAACTAAAAATATTGCTTTAAATAGTAAATTATATCTTTTCATGATCTTTGATTTAAATAACCGTAACAAATTAATAAATAACACTTTGCAATTCTAATGCTATTTATATAAATAACAAAGACAAATTGATTAAGTGTAATGTAAATTCTATTATTCGTTTTACCACTTTAGAATTTATATTTTTGTATTTGTGACGCAACTTATATCTATCATAATGCCCGTTAAAAATGCTGCTCTATTTCTGGATGAGTGCATTGATTCGATTATTTCCCAAAGCTACCCAAACTGGGAATTACTTGCTGTTAATGATAATTCAAATGACGCTACACCTAATATACTAAAACGTTTTTCTGCATTAGATTCTAGAATTACAGTTTTAAACAATAATAAAATTGGGATTATTGAAGCTTTGAAAACGGGATACAATATTTCAGAAGGAGAGCTTATAACTCGCATGGATGCAGATGACATTATGCCGAAAATTAAATTAGACACATTACGACAGCTTTTAATTACTTCAGGGAAAGGTTTTGTTGCCAGTGGTCTTGTTAAATACTTCTCAGAAAAACCTTTAGGCAACGGCTATGTAAAATATGAGAAATGGCTAAATGACTTATCCTCTTGTGATTTAAACTATTCTGAAATCTACAAGGAATGTCCAATACCCTCGCCTTGTTGGATGATCTGGAAAGATGACTTTGAATTATGCGGAGGATTTAATTCATCTACTTATCCCGAAGATTATGACCTAGCATTTAGGATGTATCAAAATAAAATACACCCTACATGTTCTAAAGAAATCTTGCACCTTTGGAGAGACTCAGAAAATAGAGCATCCCGAACAGACGCAAACTATAAAGACAATCATTTTACACAACTCAAAGTCAAAAATTTCATGGAAATTGACTACAACCCAAACAATCAACTCTATCTCTGGGGTGCAAGTAAAAAAGGGAAAGAAATTGCTCAAGAATTATTAAAAACTAAAACATCTTTTAGATGGATTTGTAATTCTAAATCTAAAATAGGTCACAATATTTATGAGATAATAATAGAGGATTGCGGCACAGTAAATCTCAATGATTCACAAATAATAATTGCCGTTGCAAATGAGTCGGATCAAAAAGAAATACTTAAATCCATTTTAAAATTTAGCAACCCAGATTATTTCTATTTTTGTTAAATCGATTATACACAACTAGAATGACTGTAAAACAATTGTACAAAGCATTTAATTTTTTTGACAAAAATCTAGACCTAGAACTTAAGGAGAAGGGACCCGGAGATATTGAATATAGACTTACTGTCGCTCGAAAACACTTGAGTTCGCCTGGAGTTGGTCATGGAGGAGTGGTTGCTGCTATGATGGATGCTGTTATAGGCACCACTGCTCTATCTCAAGTTTTCCACGAAAAAAAATTAGTCTCAACGATTGAATTTAAAATAAACTACTTCAAACCTATATTAGAAGATGACATTTTAATTGGCACTGGCGAAATTGAATTCCAAGGAAAAAGTATTATTGCATGCAGCGGCACAATCATCAAATTAGATTCTGGAGAGTTAGTTTCCAAATCATTAGGTACATTTAATATTTACCCAATGGAAAAAAGAGGTCTAAAGTTTGATTTAGAGTAGTCTTGTTAATTTACGGCAATGCGAAGAAGCTATTTATGAATAATCTTTTATTTGACAAATAATATAATATATTTGTAATTCATTGATTTAATGAGCCTCTGTTAATGCTAACAAAACGATTACTTTTAATAACCATTTCTATTGTCTTTCTTTCGGCGTTATTCCCTAGCTGTGAAGAAGATAAAAAAGTACCTACCCCAAAGATTAGTGAAGGTATAATTCACTTTGAATTAAGCTATCCTTATTACGAAGATGCTTTTATGGCAAGTATTATGCCTGATGAAATGGAAATGACTTTTAAAAACAATGTATACAGAAACCATGTTACTAAAGGCGGATTATTCTCTTCAACAGTTATTGCGGATTGTAACAATGAAACGTTAATTCTCATTCTTGACTTAGGCCCAAAAAGAATCTATTGCGCTCTGGACCAGTTACTAGTTAGTGAAATGCTAATGACTTTCCCTGTTCCAGACATTTTAAAAGTAAACGAATTTGATTCTATTTCAGGTGCCTTTTGCGAAAAAAAAAGTGCAATATTTGATCATTTAGCAGACGGATATGATGTAGAACTATTTGAAACGTTTGACGTTGACATTAAAAATAGTAACTGGTGTAATCAATATAGTGAAATTGATGGAGTTCTTTTAGGGTATGAAATCAAACAATTTGGAATTCAAGCTAGAATGATTGCAACGAAAATGGATACTGTAGCAGTTAATGATTCTATTTTTAGCGTTCCGCAGGGATTTAAAGAGGTCACATTAGAAAGGATGTTGTTTGAAATGGATGAAATTTCAAAATCATTTTCATATTAATTATTGACCACATCCCCTTCTTAATTGCTGTATAGACTAATTAACAGTTATTAACACTCAATTAAAAGAGTAATCATTACTTTTGAAATTGAACCTTCAATATTGTATTGGTACGAAAATTGAAACTACAAAAACAAAAATTATAAAAATGAAAAATAGATTAATATCACTTTTATGCTTAGTTCTACTTGTTGGAAGCATTAGCGCACAAACTTTTGAAGGAAAAATAACATTCGGAATAGACTATGAATTACCTGAAGCTATGGAAGCTCAGCGTTCTATGTTACCTTCTGAAATGTCTATTTATATTGCTAAGGATCATGTTCGTATTGAACAAAAAACAATGATGGGGGAACAAAATGTTATTACGGATACCAAATCAAAAATATCGGTTTTACTTATGAATATGATGGGTAAAAAAATGGCAATAACAATGAGTGATGACGGTAAAGAAAAGCCAACACCAAAAATAGTGTACTCGAAAGATACAAAAACAATAGCTGGTTATGAATGTAAAAAAGCTACATACATTACTCAAGGAGAGGATGGAGAGCAACAAGAAATGGAAGTATACTATACAGAAGAGATTCCTGCTGAAGCAAACGATAAACTTCCTGGATTAAAAGGCTACCCTTTAGAATACAGTATTAATGCACAAGGAATGTTAATGACTTTGGTTGCAAAATCTGTTTCAAAAGAAAAAGTTTCTAAAAAGTTATTTGAAATTCCTGAAGGGTACGAAGAAATGTCGATGGAAGATTTCATGAAGTCCATGGGTCAATAAATATATCCTATTTTTATTTTAAAAGCTGCAAAATATTAAGGTAGCTTATTTTGCCCGTTGCTAACATTAATTCGTTTATAAGAGCATTAAATAGCTGCTCGGAACTTACACTTTTCTATTACTTTTGATATTGTTAGACATTATCTTCCATGGCCCAAACTAAAAATGCATATAAAAAGAATGAACCTTCAGCAAAGAAGATCAATAACAAAAACGGTAAATCAAAGTTTAAAAGTGTTATCTCTTTTTTAAAAGATGAAAGACTACATAAATCTATTGGACTTTTATTTATTCTCTTTTCTTTTTATTTACTAATAGCATTTACATCTTATTTATTTACTTGGACAGTTGACTACAATATCATAGATGGTAAATCATTTTATTTTGTTTTTTCCGACGATTCAATTCAAATTACTAATTGGCTAGGTAAATTAGGTGCCTACTCCGCTCATAAATTTTTAAAAGTTTGGTTTGGAATTTCTTCGTATATTTTTCCTTTTGTGTTTTTTCTTCTTGGAGTAAGAATATTATTCAAGGTTAGATTATTGCCAATTGTTAAGTCTCTTAAAATTTCTGCCGTTTTATTAGTATGGCTATCTATTTGCATGGGCTACTTTTTTGAAAGCCCTTATGATTTTATGGGTGGATTATATGGAGCAGAAATTATTTCATGGACAGTAAATATAGTGGGTAGCGTTGGAGCAGCAGCTTTTGTGTTCTTTACAGGTTTTTTATCTGTTATTGTCCTGTTTAATCCATCATTTAATTGGGTTGGTAATTTAATCGCTTCAATTAAAAATGACAACCCTGATTTCATCCCTGAAGATGAAAATATAGCTCAAAACTCAATTAAAGAAGAAGATATTATTGAGGAAGAAGTGAATGCCCCAATCGAATTTCCGATAAATGAACAAATAGTATCTTCTAATTTAGACCTGGATAATGAACCAGTACAAGAGCCGATAATAGAACCCTTTGTTTCCGAAATATCTAAGGAAGATTCTAAAGAATTGGAAGTTGAGGCGCCCAGAGAAGAAGAAGCTTTAAGCGATATAGAATTAAGTGATAAAGTCAAAGAATTTGGATTGTATGATCCAAAACTGGATCTATCACAATATCAATTGCCTGGAATTGAATTGTTAGCAGATCATGGAAGTGGAAACATTCAAGTTAACAAAGAAGAGCTTGAACTTAATAAAAATAGAATTATTGAGACCTTAGGGCACTATAATATTGAAATATCTAAAATAAAAGCTACAATAGGACCAAGTGTTACATTGTACGAAATAGTTCCTTCGGCAGGTGTAAGAATTTCTAAAATTAAAAACTTAGAAGACGATATTGCACTGAGTTTATCTGCACTAGGTATTCGTATTATTGCTCCAATGCCTGGAAAAGGAACTGTAGGTATTGAAGTGCCTAATTCTAATCCTGATGTTGTTTCTATGAAAGCATTGATTGCTTCTGACAAGTTTCAAAATTCCAACATGGAATTACCTATAGCACTTGGGAAAACTATTTCTAATGAAACCTTTGTAGCAGACCTAACCAAAATGCCGCATCTGTTAATGGCTGGAGCTACTGGTCAAGGTAAATCTGTTGGATTAAACGCTATTTTAGTTTCGTTACTTTATAAAAAACACCCTTCTCAAATTAAATTTGTTTTAGTCGACCCTAAAAAAGTTGAACTTGCTATCTACAATAAAATTGAAAGACATTTTCTAGCGAAACTGCCAGATGACGGAGATGCTATAATTACCGACACCAGTAAAGTTGTAGCAACATTGAATAGCCTTTGTGTTGAAATGGACCAACGTTATGAACTATTAAAAGAAGCTCTAGTAAGAAACATAAAAGAATATAATCAGAAATTCATCAACCGAAAATTAAATCCAGAAAATGGGCATCGATACTTACCCTATATTGTCTTGGTTATAGATGAATTTGCTGATTTAATAATGACCGCAGGAAAAGAAGTAGAAACACCAATTGCTCGATTAGCACAATTAGCGCGTGCAATCGGAATTCATTTAATCGTTGCAACTCAAAGACCTTCTGTAAATGTTATCACCGGAATTATTAAAGCTAATTTCCCTGCTCGTATTGCTTTTAGAGTTACTTCTAGTATTGATTCCAAAACAATTTTAGATACCGGTGGTGCAAATCAATTAATTGGACGTGGTGATATGTTATTTTCAAATGGAAATGATATTATTAGGATACAATGTGGATTTGTTGATACTCCTGAAGTGGCAGAAATAGTAGAGTATATTGGTTCTCAACGAGGTTATCCTGATGCATTTCTTTTGCCTGAATTTATTGAAGAAACAGCAGAAACCAGAGAAATTGACGACGAGTTAGACTCACTATTTGAAGATGCAGCTGAAATAATCGTTAATAGCCAACAAGGTTCTGCGTCGTTATTACAAAGGAAATTAAAACTGGGCTATAACCGGGCCGGTAGAATTATTGACCAATTAGAGGCTACTGGATTAATTGGTGGACATAGAGGAAGTAAAGCAAGAGAAGTTATAATTTCAGATGTTCTTGCTTTGGAACAGTTTTTGAAAGACCTCAGGGACAAAGGAAAATTAAATTAATTAACACATTATGAAACGCATATTATTATTACTATCACTAGGATTATGTTTATTTACGATTAATGCGCAAGAAGAGAATGATGCATTGGCTAAAAAAATATTAACGGAACTTAGTGAGGAAACAAAAACATATAAGTCGATGATTATCGATTTTAATTTAACGATTAAGAGTAAAGAGATTAATGAATCACAAGCAGGAAGGGCACAAACCAAAGGAAATCAATTTCAATACACTACCGCTGATAGAGAAGTTTTTTGTAACGGAGAGACTGTTTGGTCTTACACCAAAGAAGATAATGAATGTTATATTGATGACGTAGCCGATATAGCTGATTTTAACCCCTTTGAAATATTGACGATTTGGGATGAAAACTTCAACCACCAGTATGTCAAAGAAGTTACTGTTGGGTCTAACATTCATGAAATAAAACTATTTCCTGCTCACCCTGAGGATAGCAAGTATCATACGATTGTATTAACCGCAGACAGAAATAAAAAACAGATTAAAAAAGCAATCATTAAAACCAAGGAAGGATTAACTCTAGTATTTTCAATTACAAAATTTATTACCAATACAGACATTAGTGATGCGGTTTTTAAATGGCAAAAAGCTAAACATCCTGGGGTTACAGAAGAAGACAATAGATAGACGAAAGGAAGCTAAAAAATCCTGACTAATTATAATTAGTCAGGATTTTTTTATTTGTACCTAATTTCCTTACCTAACTTAATAGATGGTTTTTCGAATAAAATGTAAAATAATTTTGCCCCAACTAAACTGATGAAAAATGCCAAAGGAATTATGATATACGGCGATAAGTAAATATAGTGCTCTTGAGAAAGGAAAAATAATAGCCATCCTCCAAAAAAACCATGAGTCAGGTATAATGAATAAGAAATCTTTCCTACTTCATTTGAAACTCGAAAGCATGGCTTAATTACTAGAAATAGTAAGATTGTTATTCCGCAGGTTATAAAATCTTCTAAATAGTAGTATCTCAATAATACGATCATCAGAACTCCAAGAAAGACATAAGACAACTTTATTAAATTCTTGGAGTAGATGTCATGCATGATTATTCCAGCAGCAAAATAGGGTATATTTACAAGTACAGATTGAGACTCAATAGTGCAGATACCCAAAACCAATAATACAGACAAAAGTAAATACTTCATCCAAGCAGTATACTGAAACAAGGGCAATAGAAGCCCTATTAGCAAATAAAATTGGAATTCAACTCCAAGTGTAGAGAAAATAGGATTAATCCATGTAGCGCCTTCCCAAAGATCAACTGTAAAAGTTAAGTTCGCTAGTATATTTAAATAATCTAATTGCATTTCATAGCCCCAAAATATTTTGGCCATGAAAAACTCAAAGCTATAAATAGCAAAAATGGTCATAAAGAAAACAGGGATAATACGAATTACTCGTTTCAATACATATTTACCATAATGAATAATTTTATATCCTGATCTAGTTAAAGCAAAGGTTATTACGAAACCAGATATTATATAGAACATTTCTACGCCTTGCGCGCCATATGTTGCAATACCTTTTACTTTTTCGTTCCAATATATGTCCCCTATTCCATTATTAAAACAGATAAAGTGAAATCCCAGAACAGAACATGCAGCAATAGCTCGTAAAGTCTCAATAAAACCAATATGTGATGTCTTAGACAATATTTTTTTACTTTAATTCAGAATCTTATTTTACTTTCCAACCAAAAACAAGCATATCAGCTAACCGCTTATCTCTTCCTTGCCAATTGTTCATTTTAGCAGCCAAATAATTTTAAAATCTAAATCTCATAAAACCAGTACTCAAAGATAATGTAGGACCATTACTCACAAAGAATGTAATTGCATCCCTAGAGGCTATACCTGCTTCGAAAGACCCTTTACCCAAAACAAATGTTAACCCTATAGGGATAGATGTGTCGTAATTTCCTCCAGTCATTAAACCAGCTGACAATCGCAACCACGGTATAGGTTGAATATCTCCACCAAAACCAATAATAGCATTTTGGTAACTACCTGGCCCAGGCACTTCATTTGTTGGTAATACCATATCAAAACCTATCTCTATTTTCTTGCCAAGTTCTATACTCGCGCCAAAACGCACAACGGTTGGCAGCTTCACGGTTTTTGAGGCTAATCCATTGTATTCAAACACTCCGTCCTCCCCTAGTATATCTCCCAATTGGGAAGCCACATTGAAGTTGTCAAGCCCTGCAGATTGCGTATCAAAAACTAAAGTATCTTTAACCGTATATACGTTTCCATCCCAAGTCATTGAACCTACATTATTAACTGCTAATCCAATTTTTAGTTTGTTAAATAATAAAACATTAACCCCAAAGTCCATTCCAAATCCATGTCCAACGGACTTAGGTAACAATGAATTTACAATAGTATCATTGCTTGGGTTTAATGATGCTGCATCTCCATAATTAATTCCGAAGGCTGATGACATGGAAGAGAATGCTTCCATTTGGCCATCCCCATTGGATGTAATATCTACATAAGCCATTCCTTGAAAATATTTAATGCCAACTCCAGCATACAAAGCAAATACGCTGTCCTTTTCTATAATTTTCCTTCCATACGATAAATTGTATTCCCTTGTCCATGATAAGGAAATTTGACTTCCATCAAACAACTTTGAGATGTTACTCGGCAAAGTTGCTATACCACTAATGATAGAATCCTGATTCAATCCACTTACCATACTTGTATCGTTTAAAATCATTGACGTATCGCCACTTGGTAAAAGCACCATTAACGAATCAAAATAAGGAGCAGTTTTACCTAAAAAAAGGATTTCCGAAATGTCTTCATTAAATTTCGAGTACCAACTTACGTTATCGTTTATTCTAAAAGCTAACCCTCCAAATTTGTCTGTGTTATAAGCAAATCCAAATGATCCATAATTCACATTTAATGCCAATCCAGCTTCAGAAAAGTCCTTTGCGGCTTCAACTTTTTCATCATAAGTGAAAGACGCCCCTGCCTCTCCTAATATGGCAGATTTAAATTCATCTCTAAGAGTTTGTTTGGACAATGCTCCAGAGTGAATCGAATAAGTAAATTCATTAAATCCCACTGCAAACTTCTTATCTTCAAATTCCGAATGCCATCCTAAATTCGCTGGATTAATTCCCAAAGCCTGGTAATCTGTTACAAATGTTGTTGCTCCACCCCTACCAGTAGCAGTAAATGAGCTATACTCAATTTGACTAAATAAGCTAAAACTATTTACTACTAATACAATCAAAATACTATTCTTCATAATCCCGTTTTATTTACATTTTATAAATATAAATCACTAGTGTCCGATAAAACTTTTTTAAAAGCGGGATTTTCTATGAAGAATTTCCCGCTTTAATGTAACTTGGTTTTGAAGAACTAATTTACATGAATAAAAGTAAGCACTTTTTTGGACAGTCCGTTTTCGGACAGCTGATTTCTTTAATTGATACAAATCTAATCAGCAAAATTGCTAAGAAGCATAATTCGGATTATTACACGAAGAAATTCAATACCTCCGACCATTTAATAAGTATGTTGTTTTCATCATTTGCTCATTGTTCCTCATTGCGAGAAGTTGCAGGTGCAATGCTTGGCCTGAAAGGGAAAATGGCTCATTTTCAGCTAAAAAACATTCCATACAAAAGTACTTTAAGTGATGCTAATGCTAGACGGAGTCACGAAGTTTTTCAAGAAATCTATTCTTCACTCTATATATCACACCAACCTATTATCTCGGACAGCCGACAGCAATATAGCTGGGAAAAACGATTGGAAATTATCGATTCAAGCACTATTTCCTTATTTAAGGCCATTTTGGCTTGTGTTGGAAGAGAGCCTTCAAATGGTAAACGGAAGGGTGGAATAAAAGTTCATACACAAATTAATCTCCAGGAAAATGTTCCAAAAATCATTTGGTTTTCGGCAGCAACAACCCACGATAAGAAATTCCTGAAACATATTCAACTGGAAAAAGGAAAAATTGCCGTTTTCGATAAAGGATACAATGATTACAATACTTTTGATGAGTTTACTCAAAATGGGATTTTCTTTGTTACACGCTTAAAATCTAATGCTTCCTACGAATCCGTTAAAGAAAATGAAATCCCATCTTACATTGACGATGGTGTGATTAAGGATGAAATTATTCGAGTAGATGTGAAAGAAAATGGAAAATATTAAAAAACAACAGAGCTACGGAAAATAGCATACTGGGACGATGAGAATAAACGATGCTTTGAATTTATTACCAATCTTATAGGAATGAATGCAGGGCATATTGCGTTGATTTACAAGAAGCGTTGGCAAATTGAACTGCTTTTCAAACAACTAAAACAGAATTTTCCGCTCAAATACTTTCTTGGAGACAATGAAAATGCCATCAAAATACAGATTTGGTGTACACTGATTGTGAATCTATTGCTTACCGTTATACAACGTAAACTCAAGCGTAAATGGGCTTTTTCAAATCTAGCTAGCTTCTGTAGATTGCATTTATTTAACTACATCCATCTAATGAAGTTTTTGGAAAACCCAGAGAAAGATTGGCTTAAAGAATATGATCCGCAACTGCAACTGAATTTTAACACCAGGTAAAACAGGGGCTTCCTTTTGGATCTTAAAAAAATAAATCAGTAAAATCAATGCTTTCAGAAACCAAAGTGATTAATTTCTATTTTTATCGGACACTAGTGAATTTAAATCATTGATATATTATTTACTGATATAGCTTAATAAATGATAGAAATAAATTCTAATTAGTTCTCTCAATAATAGTTATACAAAAAAGACGTTTACACTTATACATAAAGACTCTATCAACAACTACTTAAACAACTCAATTACATCAATTCTTTTACTATCCTCTCAATAGTGTAACCTTCTGCTTCTGCCATATAATTTCTAACCAAACGATGTCGTAAAATTGGTTCTGCAACTGCTTGCACGTCTTCAATGTCTGGAGAATACTTTCCATTAATTGCTGCATGACATTTTGCTCCGATAACTAGATACTGAGAAGCTCTTGGACCTGCACCCCAAGATACATATTTATTAATCATTTCTGGCGAACTTGGAGTATTTGGTCTCGTTTTCGTACTTAATTTTACCGCATATTCCAGCACATTTTCTGGTACAGGAATCCTGCGAATTAATTGTTGAAAATAAATTATATCTTCTGCATTCAATATGTGGTTTAACGCAACTTTAGAATCTGATGTTGTTGCTTTCACTATTGCCAATTCTTCTTCATAAGATGGGTAATCCACCCATACATTAAACATAAATCTGTCTAATTGAGCTTCTGGAAGCGGATAAGTTCCTTCTTGCTCAATTGGATTTTGTGTTGCCAAAACGAAAAATGGTTTATCCAAAATAAATCTTTGGCCAGCGGTGGTAACAGCCTTTTCTTGCATGGCTTCTAACAATGCCGCTTGTGTTTTAGGTGGAGTACGGTTTATCTCATCTGCTAATATTATATTTGAAAATATAGGGCCTTTTATAAATTTAAATTTTTTATTTTCATCTAATATTTCAGCTCCTATAATATCTGACGGCATTAAATCGGGTGTAAATTGAATTCTATTAAATTTTAACCCTAAAACATCTGATATAGTATTTACCAATAATGTTTTTGCCAATCCAGGAACGCCCACCAATAGACAATGTCCTCCACTAAAAATAGAAATAAGGACTTGTTCTACAACAGCATCTTGACCAACAATAACCTTACTTATTTCCTTTTTTAATGCTTGGTATTTTTCAACTAAAGCGTCAACTGCTTCCACGTCCGTTTTGTACATATTTCGAATAATTTTGTCTAAATATAATTGTTTTTTCTCTTCTTGATAAAAAATCATTTCTACTTTCTAAGATACTAACTATCTTAGCCGACTAATATTGCAGAAAACACATCAATGAATGAACCATTTCATGTCATAAGTCCAAAAGGAAAAAGAGTACCAATTGTAATAAGTGTACCCCATTGTGGCGTGAAATTTCCAAGTGAATTGATAAATTCCTACCACAAAGATTTAATGCAACAACCTGATGATACTGATTGGTTTGTTCATCAATTATATGAGTTTGCATCGGAATTAGGCATTACAATTATACATGCTAAATATAGCAGGTGGGTCATTGATTTAAATCGAGATCCTGAAAGCGCTCCACTGTATAATGATGGAAGAATTATTACAGGGTTAACCACGTTAACTGATTTTTTTGGAAAGGATATTTACATTGATGAAGAGCATACACCTAACAAACAAGAGATAGGTCGTAGGCTAAAAGAATATTACTGGCCATACTATAATAAAATTGAAGGTTTATTATCTGATTTAAAAACAGAATTTGACGATGTTCTGCTTTGGGATGCACATTCTATTCGCCAATCAGTAAAAACGATTCGGAAAGATGATTTTCCAGATTTAATTTTAGGAAATAATGATGAGACAACTGCACATCAGAGCTTGATTAAAGTCGCTTTGAAGGGTCTAAAAGAATCTGATCATGAAGTTACGCACAACACACCTTTTAAAGGGGGGCATATTACACGTTATTTTGGAAAGCCAGAAAATGGAATTCATGCACTACAGCTTGAAATGGTTAAGAAACTATACATGGAGGATGATGAATTAATTTTCTCTGAAGAAAGAGCAAACAGCATGAGACAGGTACTTATTCCAATTTTCAAGAACCTTATTACATCATTAGATAACCTATAGCCTGAAGAAATGAAACAATATACTTTTAAAGGAATTTTACAAAACAACGGCTGGCTAGAAAACACGGCCGTAACTATTGATAGAGACGGTATTATTGTCGATATTGAAAAAGTCAATCCTAATGAAGTAGATTCTGGGTACGCTCTGCCTGGATTTCAAAATGCGCACTCACATGCTTTTCAATATGCAATGGCTGGTTTAGCAGAAAAACATGACGCTAATACTGAAAATGGTGATTTTTGGAGCTGGAGAGAAGCAATGTACAGACTAGCTTTAAATATTTCTCCAGAACAGTTGGAAGACATTGCTGCAATGCTCTATGCTGAAATGGTTCGGCATGGATATACTAGCGTTGCTGAATTTCATTATGTGCATCACGATAAAAATGGAAAACAATACGATAACCTAGCTGAAATGGGTAGCCGATTGGTTGCCGCTGCAGAAACTGCAGGAATAAATATTACCCTTGTTCCTATTTTTTATCAAAAAGGTGGTTTTGGCCTTGCGCCAAATGAAAGACAAAAAAGATTCATTTCTCCATCAGTAGATGATTACATGAAGCTTTTAGATGCTAGTCAGGCAGCCTGTAAACATTATAACGGAGCCAACATAGCTATTGGCATACACTCAATGCGAGGTGTTGAACCGGAACACATTTCTGAAATAGCACAATTTGGACCTCAAAACCTTCCTTTTCATATTCACATTTCAGAACAGTTAAAAGAAATTGAAGACTCTCTTGAATACTTAGGCAAAAGACCTGTTGAATGGTTAGCTGAAAATGTTGCATTATCGGAACGTTTTCATTTGGTGCACGCTACACATCTTACAGAAAATGAAACTGCATCTATTGCTCAGTCTGGTGCTAGCGTAGTTCTTTGCCCAACTACCGAAGGGAATTTAGGAGATGGAATTTTCCCTTTACTTAAATACCAAGAATTGGGAGGTAAATGGAGTATTGGAACAGATAGTCATGTTGGTCTAAATCCACTAGAAGAGTTGCGCTTACTTGATTATGGACAACGTTTAACCTCGCATAAAAGAAATACTTTCAACTCTCCTGAACAAGGCGACAGCGGTTTGTTTGCAATCGAAATGGCATCAACCTCTGGTAGAAAAGCTATGAATAATTTTGAGGAAAAATTCTTTGAAGTTGGAAAGCCTTTCAATGCCGTTATCTATGCCGATAAATCTCCGTTAATCGGAACCTCTTCCCTTGAAAACATGGCCTCTACAATTCTTTATTCTTCTGATTCTTCAATGCAAGAGGCAACAATTATTAACGGGAAGGAAATGGTTACAGCTGGTCGACATATAAACAATGAATCCATTTCGAATAAGTTTTTTAAAACTATTAAAGAGTTAGGAAATAGGTAACCCTTTTTGGGGAAGCTATTTAAAACAAACCTTTCAATTCAAAATATTTTCGGGATAATTAAAATTTGATTCCGGAAGGCTAGATATAACCCTATTTTAACTAATTATTGAAAACCTTCGAATTCTAGTGAAGCCTTATCAACAAAAGAAACCTTGTCTTTTTCGTTGACTATGCCTTCTCTCAAAAGTTTACAAGTCACTCCACCTCGCCAATTTGGAGTCAAAGCTTTTGTCAAACCAGCGACTTGCTCATCCATTCTCTCACAAGGATTTAATTCCCCCGTAATTTCAACTAAAAAACTACCCACTTTTAAAACCTCTCCAGTAGTGTTTTCTAAATCTATTCCTTTGATCAAGATATTGGCTCTTCTGGTCGTCCAATGCAAGTCTTTGCCAAGCTCTTTTAATGCAGCTTCCCAACCTTCTATAGACATTAATGTTATTTGTCTATTATTTCTCTTCAACCCCCTGAAGTCATCTCCTACACCGTGTTTAAATGACACCTTTGCTGAAGCAAATACTACCATTGGTGCTCTAGATTCAATTCTGGCTGATATACCAAGTACATTTCCCATAAAGCAAATGTAAACAATGCTAGCTCACATTCATTTTTATGGGGAGCGAAAAATTGAAGTAAAAATATTTCATAATCTAAAGAAGAAAAATTCTAGTTTCTGTAAGCCTAGTTTAGATGTCTCCGTTTATGGCACATTGAAGTTTTCCAAGCCGTCCCGATAGCTATCGCTGAGGCTCTTCTTTTGCAGCGTCATGGCGAAGGCTGCGGCAATACCACGTTCGATTGATGAGATTGCCGCACTTTGCTAAACAGCAAAGTTCGCAATGACGACAGGTGGGAAACGATGTAAAATGGCCTTCAGCGAAAGCTATTGAATTCAAAATTAATGATTAGAAAGACTGGATAGAATAAAACTGAAGGAATCAGGCTTTAAATGGAGTTCAAGTATAACTTCTCTACTTTATCTCTTGCCCATTGCGTTTTTCTAAGAAATTTCAAACTAGAGTTAATTGATGGGTTAGAGTAAAAACAGTTTATTTTTTAAACAAAATAATGATCCATCATACATAAAATAACATTTAATCAATTATACACTAAATATTTTCAGCAGCATATCTCTTTATACTATCAGTGAATGCAGCATCGAATAACCAAACAAATTCTGGATTAAAAACAATATTTGACGATTCAAAACTCGTTTTAAAGCTGACCAAATAAAGTTCATTATTAATTTCATTCGCAATAAATTCCTTCATTTCAATGTAATTTACTTTTTTCAAACCGGGAACACTCCCGTGAATCTTCACATTTAGTAAATTTGAAAACTGAGTAATTACTGACGCCGAAATAATATTATCAA
The DNA here is from genome assembly GCA_963926405.1 of uncultured Flavobacteriales bacterium. Taxonomy (GTDB): domain Bacteria; phylum Bacteroidota; class Bacteroidia; order Flavobacteriales_D; family Parvicellaceae; genus CALSMU01. The sequence continues at coordinate 641 of CAWUXI010000065.1, read as the reverse complement.
CTTCCAACATTATATCATCACTCATTTCCTTCATCATTTCTGGGCTTTCCAAAATCTCAGGAGGAAGAGCTGCTGAACGTAATTGATCAGCTTCCTTTTCTGAAAAAATCAAACAACATACCCCTTTCAAATCTCCAATTACTTTGGTCGTCAAAAACTGAATATTACTCTCCTCTTTTTTACTTGATTCCCAAGGAGAATCACTTAATATTTGTTCGTTTTCAAAATCTTTTAAGGTTATTGTTTCGTTCATGAAAAATGATAGAGACTCAGCGGCTTTAAACAACCCTGCCGCTATTATTTTTTTCGCTATTGCTATTTCTTTTTTATTTAATGCGTTCATGTATTCAATTATTTAGTAACAAACAATAAGATTCTTATGCGAATAATTTATCAACTCTTTCGATTAAAACATCTGATGAAAACGGTTTAACTAAATAATCTTGCGCACCATTAGCCATTCCTTCCTCAACTACAAAATCCTGACCAACAGCACTGACCATAATTATTTTTGCAGTTATTCCTTCTGCCCTTAATTCTTTTACAATGTCGACCCCTATCATGTCTGGTAAAATATTATCCATCGTTATCAAATCTGGCTCAAGTTCTAATGCCAATTCAATCCCTTGACTTCCTGTACC